>JAKITH010000085.1 GCA_021648185.1 Thiomicrorhabdus sp.
ATTGCACCCGTAGATACCGATTGCCCCGTACCGTGTGGTACGCCTAAAACAGGATTGATGATTGAATCGATGGTCAGTGCCATCAGTCAAAATATTCAAAATAACCTAAGTGGCAAAGAGGCCAGTGCCGAACCGACATGGAACGCTTTTTGTTTGGCCGATATGGGTGATACAGGCGTGGCGTTTGTGGCGTTACCTCAAATTCCACCGCGTAACTTAACGTGGGCTAAAAAAGGCAAGTGGGTGCATTTGGCTAAAATTGCCTTTGAAAAATACTTTATTCGTAATATGAAGGCCGGGGTATCAGAACCGGTTTATCAAAAATATGTACTGAAAATGATGGGGATTCATCGTTTAAAATCCGATGATAAATAAGCTAGCGGGTTGCCCTTAGTTTCTTTGATTTTTCGACTCAAACCTCGTCTTTCGAGGTTTTTTTCTTGGTTTTGGCAAAGCCCGCCCCTTTTTTAGTTTTGGCTTTTAAGTCAAGTTTCTCAATCATTTCACGATAATCGAGTCCTGCTTTTTTCAATTCAACAAAGCTCACCACTATGACCGCAATGGTATTTGGCACTTCGCCCTTTTTTTTATACGCTTGCAAGTTCTTATCGCTGACCTTTATTAAGCGACTGAATTTAGGCAAGGATATCTCCGCGTCTAATAAATGTTTTTTAAATTCAATGAATGTCATGCAAAATCTCACTTAAATTAGTGTGGAAGCCGAAAAAAGGCGACTTAACCAATGTTTGTTTTATATCAAAAGGTAATATTTTATTGACATTGTCGCTAATAAGAGTGTACTATAACTCGCAGTTACTTAAATGGACATAAGTAATAAATCGTATTTTTTGTAAGGAGCTAGAAAAATGGCAAAATCAACTAAGAAGAGCGTAAAAAAATCATTAGCAACTAAGCTGGTTAAAAAGGTTGCCGCAAAAGCCGCAGCAAAAGCCGCTGAAAAAGCAGGATTTAAGAAAAAAGACGCTAAAAAAGTAGTTAAGTTAGCGGTTAAAAAAGCGGTTAAAAAAGGCCTTTCTAAGAAGTCTAAAGTAAAGTCAGTCGCTAAAAAAGTGGTTAAAAAAGCCTCTTAATTTCAAAAGATTGTCAAAAACTTTTTGTAAGCCCCTGTTTTAGGTAATGCCTGAACAGGGGTTTTTTTATGGTGATTAAAAATTACGAGTCTTATGCTTTCCTCCTTTTTTATCTTTTTAGCACAAGACTCTCTATAATGTGCGCATGAATTTTGATATGACGATCAGTGCATTGGATTTGCTGGGAACCGTGGTGTTTGCGATCACAGGGTTGCTGGCGGCAAGCCGTAAGCAGTTAGACTTATTTGGCGCCATCGTCATTGCGATGGTGACGGCCATTGGTGGCGGAACCTTGCGTGATCTGATTTTAGATCAACCTGTGTTTTGGGTTACGCAACCCATCTATATTTACATTGTGGTGACCGCGGCGCTGTTTATGTTTTTTTACGCCAAGTTTAAAACCCCTCCAATGCGCTTGCTGTTGTATTTAGATGCATTGGGTTTGGCGGTATTTACCGCTATTGGGGCGCAAAAAGCGATGGACTTAGGATTGAGTGACCCCATTATTATTATGACCGCGATTATGACTGGGGCGGCAGGTGGGGTGATTCGAGATGTGTTGGTGGGTGAAGTTCCGTTGATTTTTCGTAAAGAAATTTATGCCACCGCGAGCTTTATTGGCGCGAGTGTAATGGTATTGGCAACGGGCTTTTTTGAGCAGCAAGAAGTGGCGGTGATGTTGTGTATTGTGGTGGTCTTTAGTTTACGAATTTTGACCATCATTGGTAATTACAGTTTGCCGGTGTTTAACCCAATTCATAAACAGGATTCGGATGATTAAAAGAGACCTTTGCACGAGAGGATGCACGGATAAAAAAGGCTGAAATACGCCTGATTTTCGTTGAAAACCTTGCGAATACCTAGGTATTCCCTGCGATTTCCGCCTCAATCAGTCAAATTTCATCTCTTTTTTCTCTAGCGCCTCTCTCGTGCAAAGGTCTCTAAAAATAACGTTTTTAAAAAGGCATTAATCTTGTATGTTTAAACTTCCTTATGAGCTATTTTTAGGGCTGCGCTATACCCGTGCGAAACGGCGTAATGGCTTTATCTCATTTATCTCTTTTTCATCAATGATTGGAATCGCTTTGGGCGTGACGGCGTTAATTACGATTATGTCGATTATGAACGGCTTTCAAGAAGAGTTACGAGACCGTATTTTGGGTATGACCGCCCACATGACCATTAATGAGCAGAACAATCGCTTAGAAGACTGGGATTCGCTCTACAATCAAATGATTAATCAACCACATGTTACCGGTGCGGCGCCCAACATTATGGAGCAAGGCATGTTAAGCCATGCGGGTGAAGTGAAAGGGGTGCAAATTAGAGGCGTATTACCAGAGCTTGAAAATGACGTAGCGGACATTGACAGTAAAATGTTAGACGATGGTCAGCTTGCGGATTTGGTTCCTAAAAAATATCGGATGATTTTGGGCAGTGAGTTGGCGATGAGCTTAGGGGTGGATATTGGAGATAAAGTGACACTCATCGCACCGCAAGGGACGATTTCACCTGTGGGCATGGTGCCACGTATTAAACGCTTTACGGTGGTGGGTATCTTTGAAGCAGGAATGCATGAGTACGACAGCGGACTGGCCATTATTCACATAGAAGACGCTAAAAAAGTGTTTAAGTATGGTGACTCTGTCAGTGCATTGCAACTTAAGTTAGACGATATGTTTTTGGTGGCTAAGGTTAAAAATCAGTTAGCAAAAGTGGCTGAAAAATCCTTGTATTTGCGCGACTGGACGCAACAACACGCCAACTTTTTTAGAGCGATTGAGATGGAAAAACGGATGATGTTTATTGTGTTGGCTTTAATCATCATGGTCGCCACCTTTAACATTGTCTCCACTATGGTGATGGTGGTCACGGATAAGCAGGGCGACATTGCGGTACTGCGAACCATTGGCGCATCGCCGGGCAGTATTCAACTTATTTTTATTATTCAAGGTCTGGTGATTGGTGTGCTCGGCTCGTTGATGGGATTAGCAGGGGGCTTGAGTTTGGCCTTTAATATTGATGTGATTATCCCCTTTATTGAGACCATTTTAGGCATTGAGTTTTTCCCAGCGGATGTGTATTACATCAGCAGTGTGCCCTCTAAAGTAGAGTGGAGTGATGTGTGGTCGGTAACCGGTTTGGCCTTTGTGTTAACCTTGCTGGCCACACTGTACCCCGCTTTTAAAGCCGCAAAACTTCAACCTGCCGAGGCATTACGTTATGAGTGAGTTTGTATTACAAGCCAAAGAACTGTCCAAATCGTTTACCGATGCCGCCGTGCAAATCACCGTATTTACCGATGTAAATTTAGCGATAAAGCCGGGTGAAAAGGTCGCGATTGTGGGCGCTTCGGGGTCAGGAAAAAGTACCTTATTGCATATTTTAGCGGGATTAGACCAACCCGATAGTGGCGAGGTTTTACTGAATGGTGCGTCTTTTTCACAACAAAAAGATACCCCACGTGGGCGGTTACGCAATCAGTACATGGGCTTTGTGTACCAGTTTCATCACTTACTGCCAGAGCTTAGTGCACTAGAAAATGTGATGCTGCCGCTTAGGGTCAGGCGAACGGCCGCCAAAGAGGCGCAAACCACTGCGGAAAAGTTGTTAACACGTGTGGGATTAGCTGATCGTGCACACCACAAACCCAGTGAACTCTCGGGAGGGGAGCGTCAAAGAGTTGCCATTGCGCGTGCTTTAATTACCGAACCCAAATGCATTTTAGCCGATGAACCCACAGGAAATTTAGATGATACCTCTGCAGATCAGGTGTTTCAGTTATTACTGGAGCTGAATCAAGAGTTTAATACGGCATTGGTGATTGTGACCCATGATTTGGCGTTGGCAAGTAAAATGGATCGTCAATTACGCCTGTCAGGCGGCCATATTCAAGAGGTTAAATAAACCGTGTTATCCCTTCAAAATCTATCCATTCGAGCCGGCTCAAAATTACTGTTTCAAGGCGCTACGCTTAATGTACATCCTGGGCAAAAAATTGGCTTAATTGGTCAAAATGGCACAGGAAAAACCACTCTATTTAAAACCCTATTGGGTGAACATTCGGTGGATGAAGGCCAAGTCGCCATTCCTGCCAACTGGTTAATCGGCAGTGTGGAGCAAGAGGTAAAACAGCTTGACTTAAATGCACTGGATTACGTCTGTTTTGGTGACACAAAATACGCGCACGCGCAAAAACAAGTCGCTGAATCGGAAGCCACAGAAGACCATGATGCTTTGGTGCGAGCTTACGATGTTTTGGATAAAATAGACGGGTTTGCCGTGCCCAATAATGCGCGTCAATTGCTGTACGGTCTGGGGTTTAGTGAAGCCGATTTTGAAAAGAAAATTTCTGAATTTTCAGGGGGTTGGCAAGTTCGTTTAAAGTTGGCTAGAGCCTTAATGCAGCGTTCTGATTTATTGCTATTAGACGAACCCACCAACCATTTAGACATTGAAGCCGTGGCCTGGTTGATTCAGTGGTTAAAGTCCTATGAAGGCGCCATTTTAATCATCTCACACGATCGAGATTTTTTAGACCAAGTGGTGCAAGGCATTGCCCATATTCTCCAGCAAAAAATTACCTTTTATTCGGGAAATTTTGCCTCGTTTGAACGCCAGCGTAATGAACAGCTCATGCAACAACAAGCGTTGCACGACAAACAAAAACAGCAAATGCAGCATCTTAAAAGTTTTATTGAACGCTTTAAAGCCAAAGCCAGTAAAGCCAAGCAAGCGCAAAGCCGAGTAAAAGCCCTAGAGCGAATGGAAGAGGTGGCTGCTGTACAAGCCAGTAATCCGTTTACCTTTAAATTCTCCCCCCCCCAGCACCAGCCCGATCCCATGTTAGGGCTGGAGCATGTTGATTTTTCTTACGCAGATCAACCCATTTTAAAAGACGTAGATTTAACCTTACGAGCAGGCGATCGTATTGGTTTAGTGGGCGTAAATGGCTCAGGTAAATCCACCTTAATTAAATTGTTGGTGGGCGATTTACCGCCTGAAAATGGCAAGGTTAAAATCAGTAGAGGGGTAAAGTTTGGCTATTTTGCACAACATCAGCTGGAATCGTTAATCTATGAAAAAAGCCCCCTACAGCACCTGCTCATGTTGCCCGAACCGCCCAGCGATCAAGAAGCACGTAATTTTTTAGGCAGTTTTGGTTTTTCTAATGAACAGTGCTTGGACTCTATAAAACACTTTTCGGGGGGCGAAAAAGCCCGCCTAGCGTTAGCGATTATTGTTTACCAAAAGCCCAATTTAATTATTTTAGATGAGCCAACCAACCATCTGGATATGGATACTCGAGATGCGCTGGATATGGCACTGCAAGATTTTGACGGTGCCTT
>JAKITH010000086.1 GCA_021648185.1 Thiomicrorhabdus sp.
CCGTCTGGGTGAATGCTGGGCAAGCTGAACAGCCTTAGCTGGGGAAAGTCTTGTTCAAACCGTTCCATAAACTCAATCCAATCGCCCTCATGCCCGTCGAGAATACGAATGCTTTGTTCAATTTGAAGTCGCTGTGGTTTACCCACTGCTTTATGCTCTAAAATCCATTCCATCATGGATTTGGCCATCATGGGAAACCCAGGCATAAAATAGTGATTTTGAATGGAAAACCCGGGCACTCGGTTGTAGGCATTGGGAATAATATCTGCCCCTTTGGGGTACTCGGCCATGCGAATCCGTTGTGGGTAGGCTTGCTCACCAAACTGCGCTTCAATTTCCGCCACGGCTTGCGGGTGTCGTTCTAAAGGAAGGTTGAGTGCTTTTGCGGCACATTGACGTGTTCGGTCATCAGGCGTTGCGCCAATGCCACCAAAACAAAATACGGTGTCGTCTGTGGTAAAGCTCTGTGTTAAAAACTCGGTTAAACGCTTAGATTCATCGCCTAAAATAGCCACTTCACTCACTTTGAGTCCAAGCGGCTTTAACAACGAAACCGCTTGGGCTAAATGACGATCTTGCCGTTTGGCGGATAAGATTTCGTCGCCAATAATCAACAAGCGTATGGTCGGTTTATCTGTCATCAAAGCGTCTCACAGTAGCAATAGGTCATTGTTGCTATTATCCCAAAATTTATCGACTAAATAGGAAAAGAATAAAAGGGGGGGGGGAGAAAAAATATTGGCGCTAGATTTTTGCTCGCGCAGTGTGCAAAGACCTCATTGTTTATGCTCTTCTTTAAAATTGGCTGGTTTGAGCATATGGCGACTCAATAGACGATAAAATTCAGTACGGTTACGCTTGGCAATGCGGGCGGCTTGGGAGACGTTGCCTCCGACTAATTTAAGCAGTTGAATAAGGTACTCTCGTTCAAAGTTTTTTCTGGCTTCATTAAAGGTGGGCATGGATAGGCTTTTTTGTTGCAGAGCTTTTTCAACCAATGAGGCAGGAATTAGCGGGGTCGTTGCAAAGGCACACACTTGGTCAATGACATTTTTAAGCTCTCGAATATTGCCCGGCCACTCATAGCCCAATAAAAGCTCCATCGCTTCATTGGATACTTTTTTGGCCTTGGTATTACTTGCCGCCATAAAATAATTGACCAATAACGGAATGTCTTCTGGGCGCTGAGTTAACGTAGGTAACCTGAGGGTGACGATGTTTAAACGATAATAGAGATCCAGACGAAAGGTTTTTTCTTCAACCATCTGTTTTAAATCTCGGTGACTGGCTGAGACAACCCGAACGTCAATCGATCGGGTTTGACTCTCACCTACTGGCCTAATTTCGCCTTCCTGCAATGCTCTTAACAATTTAACTTGAAAAGAGGGCGACATATCGCCAATTTCATCTAAAAATAGTACCCCACCATCGGCCTGTTCAAACAAGCCTTTACGGTTTTCGATTGCGCCTGAAAATGCACCTCTTTTATGACCAAAAAGCTCTGATTCTAAGAGTTCTTCTGGAATGGCGCTGCAATTGACGGCCACAAAAGGCTTATCTTTTCTTGGGCTTGCTTTATGAATGGCTTGTGCAATCAACTCTTTTCCTGTGCCACTCTCGCCTTGAATATAAACGCTGATGTCACTCTGAGCAACATGGTATAAATCTTTAAGCAGTGATTCCATCACACTGCTTTGCCCGATAATATTTTCCCGCCATGTGGCATCTAAAAAGCTGGATGCCTGTCCCGTATGCAGCTTAAATGCCTTTTCAATTTGTTCATTGAGTTCGGTGTGATTAATAGGCTTGGTGATAAAACCAAATACCCCTAAACTCGTTGCTTCAACCGCTTCTTTAATAGTGCCGTGCGCCGTCATAATCATCACTGGAAGCGTTGGACGCGTTTGCTGAATTTGTTCATACAGCGCCATTCCATTCATCTCATCCATTCGAAGATCGGTAATCACAAGCTGGGGATTAAAGACCGGAATCGCCGCCAGAGCCTCGGCGGCACTTTCAACCGTTAATACATCGAGACCTATGTGACGTAAACGAATGGATAAAAGCTTTAACAAACTGGCGTCATCGTCCACTAACAGTAATTTTTGCCCTTTAAACCGAATCGTGTTTGATTCAAGAGGCATCATCGGACAACCTTTCGTTCATAATCTCTTCTATCGCTTTTAATTTTTTAAGCAGTATTTGAAGCTCCATATTCTTGGCTTGGCTTTGTTGTAATTTTTGCTCAAGCTCTTGCCCTTTCTCTTTTAATGCCACATTACGAAACTTTAAATAGTTAATATGTTCTAACGTTTGGATCTTAGCCGAATTTAACCATTTAATTTCTGGATACAACGTAATCAAAGACTCCAGTTCATTCAAAATGTTGAGGCGCTCTTTGTGTGTGATACAACTCCCCCTGTCTGAAAAACTATACGCCAAAAGCCATCCTGCCTGCCAAGTAGCCTCTTTTTTATAAATGGACGCTAACTCTTTACAAGCTTTCAATCGAAATGGCTCTTTTAAGTTCGCGTAATACCCGCCTTGCTCCAATAAATACAAGACGGTTTGCCCTTCTGATTCAGCGGATAATAAATAAGAATAGACTCGTTGGTCAGAAGGAAGTTCAAACTGCAACAGAGGCGGTAATGGATCAGCAGAAACGGTGCTTGGAGCAGAGTTATCCTTTTTTATAAAGCCCAACTCTGAACACCCTTGAAGCAACAGTAACCCTCCAATAATCACAAAAAATCTAAGATTCATTTTTAGCCTCCAATGGTAACTCTAACGAAAACCGGGCACCACAATAGTGGTCATTAGGCGAGAGTAAAATCGTTCTCCCACCATGCTTTACAACATAATAACCCACAATCGCTAACCCTAGCCCTGTTCCTTTCATCACAGAATCTTCCGTGGCTTTGCCTTGAAAAAAATCTTCAAAAATTTCTGTACGTATGGACTCTGGAATCCCTGGACCTTGATCTTCAATCAAAATATTAACCAACTTACCTTCTACTTTAGAAGAGAGGTTTATTTGCGTATTTTTGCCAGAAAATTTAATGGCATTCGAAATGAAATTACTTAAAATAATTTTTAATTTATTATAGTCTGCTGTTATTTCAATCGACGGGTTCTCTCCCACTACCTTTTGATTTTTGCTCTGAAACAATAACTGATACTCATCAATTAATGAAGACATTAAAGAGGAGAGATCAAAGCGACTATACTCAAGACGAGACTGAATAGAGACGGCACGCTGATACTCTAATAAATTAGAGACCAGATTAATAATATTAAAATTGCCCATTTTCATCAGGTTCAACACTTCTCGTTGCTCATCATTTAATGAGCCAATCACTTCTTCAGAAAGTAAATCGGTGCCTTCTTTAAGCGTTGCTAAAGGGGTTTTTAGCTCATGAGAGACGCTTCTAATAAAATGCTGTTTCTCATTTTCAAGATATTTAAGCTCTTTTCTTAGCCCCTCCATGTTCTCGCTCAACTCACGTAAATCCCTTGGACCCGAGACTTCTATCGGGTAATCAAAGTCTTCTTTGGCTAAATGCTTAATCGCTGATCCAATTTTTTTAATCGGTCTTGTAATAAAGTGGACAAAAAATACACTTAATAACAGCGCTAAAAAAGCACTTAATAACACGATAAAAAATAGGCGATTCATGACTTTATCTTCAAATTCTGAAAGCGCTAAAATTTCTGCTGTTTGCTGCTTTGAGCCAGCTCGAATAAGAGACCTAGCCTGCTCAACTAGCTCCTCAAATGCAATCAAATCGGATTCCAATAATGGTTTATTACGATTTACACCCTCGGTATAAATCGTTTGAAATAAACGATCCTCACTTAATTTAAGGTTTTTTAGTTTTTGGGATAGGGTTGGGTTTAAGCCCTCAAAATCAGAATCTTGAAGTAACTTAAGGAGTTTATGGCGATGTTGAAGGTACGCATCAAACAAAGAAGGTTCGTTTAAAATTTGAAACTGGCGAATACTTCGCTCCATCGAAATTAAACGCTCAAGCACTAAGCGCGTATTTTCGGTGACCGTGACCGTTTGAAATACCGTACGCTGAGCTTGCTTTGAATAACTATCAAGAGAAATTAACGCATATACAATCGCAAAAATGAGAGGCAAACTAACGACAACAAAACTTGTTAGCATCCACTGATAAAGAGAGCCTATCCAAAAGGAATTAAAACGAAATGAAAGCCTTTCTATAAGACCTTTTTTGGATTCCATTCACCTGTTCCTCTTCGTAAAAAAATAACTGCATTAACCTTCCGTACTTTACAGTATAAATAAGTATTTATACAGTTATATTCAAAAAGGAATCTTGCATTTATTGCCTGATGAAACGTGTGATATCAAACTCTTCTTCATAGTTTGAACGATAGGGATTAATATCTAAACCACCTCGACGAACATACCTTGCATAGACGGTTAAATACTTTGGCTTACAGTACGTCATTATATCAGTGAAAATCCGCTCTACGCACTGCTCATGAAATTCATTATGTTCACGAAATGAAATAAGATACTTTAATAATGACTCATGATTTATAGGGTTTCCTTCATAGCGAATAACCACAGACCCCCAGTCAGGCTGCCCAGTGACCAAACAGTTTGATTTTAAAAGGTGACTGTTCAATGTTTCCGAAACCACTTCGGCCTTAGCATCTATCTCTAATATCTGTGGGTTTACTTGATACTCCGTGACCTCAATATCTAAATCATCTAAGTTTACCCCTGGCAATACAGATAACAACTCTTCAGGCATGCTTAGTGAACGAATCATAACGTCAACAGGTGCCCCACAAGCTTTTGTTAAGTCTTTTCGCATTAACGACTCAACTTCTTCTTGAGATTCAAAATTTGAGCCATTAAATGAGTTCAAATAGAGTTTAAATGATTTGGATTCAATCAAAAATGGGGAGTCTGCTTGAAAAGCAAATTCAGCAATCACAGAGATAGGTTTTCCTTTAAGGTTCAACCAAGACACTTCAAATGCAGTCCAAATATCCAACCCCGTAAAAGGCAAACTAGAGCCATTAAAACCTAATTCATCTCGTTTTTCTTGCCTAGGAATTGAAAACAATAATTCTGCATTGTACTGGTGACAGTAAGGCGTTGCCTGACCTAATAAACTATTAGATGCACTGCCTAATGATGTTTTCATAAAATGTCTCTTCCTAATAAATTTAAGGCCCATCTGCAGGTAAAATCAATGTGAACATAATGATTTAAATTTATGATGACTCTAACGACTATCATTCAACAAGTCAAAAACAGCGCAAGAATTTAGGGCAAAAAAAAGCCCGCGGCAGCAGAGCTACAACGGGCTTTTCAGAATATAAGCTTGGCAATGACCTACTCTCACATGGGACCTCCCACACTAC
>JAKITH010000087.1 GCA_021648185.1 Thiomicrorhabdus sp.
GGTTTCGATATTTATTTGAATATTTAGGCACTTTTTTACGCCAGTATATGTTCGCAGCAGACCAAGATGAACGTCCGTTTAACCGTGCACAGAGAAGCTGGGTGTATCGAGCAGGAAAAAATCTATCTACCACCGAAGCATTTGGTTCTACTCGAAATATTCATGCGCCAGGTAAAATATTGTTTACGAGCTGTCCTTTTCCATTATTAGAAAAAGATTCTGTTTCTTCCCCTCCCCTTGTCATAGGGCCGAATTGTAAAACACCCTTTAAAGCCACCTCTATTTTTAATATTTCAGGCATGAGTTACGGTGCGTTATCTAAGCCTGCGGTGTTGGCGTTAAGTAAAGGGGCTAAAAAAGCCGGTTGCTGGATGAATACCGGAGAGGGAGGGATTTCCCCTTACCACTTAGAAGGGGGGGCTGATTTAATTGCACAGATTGGAACGGCAAAATATGGCTATCGTGATAAAAATGGTCATTTGAGTAATGAAAAGTTACGTGAAGCAGCCGCATTAGATCAAGTTAAAATGTTTGAAATCAAACTCAGTCAAGGGGCAAAACCGGGTAAAGGGGGAATGCTTCCTGCGGCTAAAATCACCAAAGAAATCTCTGAAATTCGTGGCATTCCGATGGGCGAAAGTTCACTCAGTCCAAACCGTCATGCCGACATTGGCTGTAATGATGACCTGTTAGATATGATTGTTCGAATTAGAGAGGTCACAGGAAAGCCCGTTGGCTTTAAATTTGTGATGGGGTCTCCCGATTGGCTTGAAAGCTTATGTAAGCGAATTCATGAAGTCGGATTGGAGAGTGCGCCCGATTTTATTACCATTGATGGGGCAGAAGGGGGAACGGGGTCTGCCCCCGTTGCTTTAATGGACGATGTCGGTATCTCGTTAAACGAATCGTTACCCTATGTGATTGATATTTTAACCAAGTATGGACTTCGTGATCAGGTACGCGTGATCGCCTCGGGTAAATTAACCAATCCCACAATGGTGGCTTGGGCATTGGCCGTGGGGACTGATTTTATTACCTCTGCCCGTGGTTTTATGTTTTCGTTAGGGTGTATTCAGTCGATGCATTGTCATAAAGATACCTGCCCAACAGGGATTGCCACGCATAATAAGCGTTTGCAAAGTGGTTTATCACCCAAAATAAAATCTCAACGAGTGATGAATTATCATCATAATTTAATTCATGAAGTAGAGCTGATAGCCCACTCTTGTGGGGTAACAGAGCCTAGGGGATTAACCCGACAGCACGTGCGTATCGTACAAAATGGCAGTCGTTCTCGACCATTTTCGGAAATATTTCCAGATGAAACGCCCATTGCCTTTCAAGGGATTCCCGTTGAAACGACACAAACGAATGCTTCTGAGGATAAGTAGCGAACATGGCAAAAATTAAGTCGGCCTATGTCTGTACCGACTGTGGTGCGGATCATTCCCGCTGGCAAGGCCAGTGCATGGCGTGCAGTGCTTGGAATACTCTGCAAGAGATCAAGCTTTCCTCGGGCAAAAAGAGCACCACGCCAGTGGTGCCCACTTCTTCCTCCAAAGGCTACTCGGGTGCAGTAGAAGCTCAGGTTAAAAATATTTCTGATGTGAATCTTGCGGAAGTCCCCCGAATTTCATCCAGCATGAAAGAGCTGGATCGTGTCTTAGGTGGGGGCATTGTCCCTGGCTCTGTGGTGTTGATTGGTGGTGATCCTGGCGTGGGTAAATCCTCTCTTTTACTGCAAGTTATGTGTCATTTAAGCACTGAATATAGTGTTCTGTATGTCACAGGAGAGGAGTCTTTACAACAAGTGGCATTGCGTGCCAAGCGAATGCAGTTGCCTGATGAAAAGTTACGACTGTTAACGGAAACCGACGTAGAGTTGATTGCCCATGCGGCACTGAAGGAGTCTCCTAAAATTATGGTGGTTGACTCCATTCAAACCATGCAGTTGGCAGAGGTCTCAGGTGCCGCTGGTGGAGTGTCGCAAGTACGAGAGTCGGCGGCTTTTTTAACGCGCTTTGCCAAGCAAAATAACATCGCTATTTTTTTGGTCGGTCATGTGACCAAATCGGGAGAGGTGGCGGGGCCTCGTGTGTTAGAGCATATTGTGGATACGGTGGTTTTTTTAGAAGGCCAGTCCGACAGTCGATTTAGAACGCTAAGGGCGATTAAAAACCGCTTTGGCGCGGTGAACGAACTGGGTGTTTTTGCCATGACCGACAAAGGGATGAAGCAAATTAAAAACCCTTCTGCGATTTTTTTATCGCGTGGTGAAGACGTTTCATCCGGTTCCGTGGTGATGGTGGTGTGGGAAGGCTCGCGTCCTTTATTAGTTGAGATACAGGCGTTGGTCGATGATTCACTTTTTGGTGCTCCCAAACGGGTAATGGTTGGTTTAGATCAAAACCGAATTGCCATGCTACTGGCCGTAATGCACCGACATGGTGGGATACAGGCGAGCGATCAAGATGTGTATGTCAATGTGGTAGGGGGGGTAAAAATTACCGAAACTTCGGCCGATTTGGCGGTTTTATCGGCTATTTTATCCAGTATGCGAGATCAACCTTTGTCACAAGAGTTGATTGTGTTTGGTGAAGTGGGTTTGGCGGGAGAAATTAGACCCGTGCCCAGTGGCCAAGAGCGTTTGTTTGAAGCGGCTAAACACGGCTTTAAGCGAGCGATTGTGCCCATAGGAAATGTCCCCAAAAATGGCATTCCTAATATGGATATTATTGGGGTAAAAAACTTACAGCAAGCGTTGGACGTTCTGTAAAGGAGAGGGTATGTTGCGAAAATTAGGTCTTTTTTTAATTGCATTGTCTGGTTTAGCCGTTGTGCAAGCTTCTGAATCCATAACACAACCTCCAGAACGTTTTTTTAGTTTACAGTACGAAAATGATCTGTTTACCTCGGACAATCGAGATCGCTACTATACCAGTGGCTTGCAACTCTCTTTATTGGAGCGTCAAAATCCGCCTAAGTGGTTAGAGTGGTTTTCAGAGCATACGCCCTTTTATCAAAAGGGGGATTCTAATCAGACATGGTTACAATACTCATTTGGGCAAAAAATATTTACGCCAGAAGATACTCAGGCGTTTGAGGTTCAAAAAAAGGATCGCCCTTATGCGGGCTATCTTTATTTGAACACCTCCGTTATGTCAAAAATTGCACAGCAAGAAAACTATGATTATGGCAACTTATTTGAATTGACATTAGGTCTCGTTGGCCCAAGTGCGCTAGGAGAAGAGTCACAAACCACCGTTCACAAGATCATTGGCAGTGATATTCCCAATGGATGGGATAATCAATTAAAAGATGAGCTGGTACTGGGAGCGAGTTACTCAAGATTTTGGCGATTACGCTACCCGTTACAAAATGGCTTAGAGTTTGGAGTGAACCCCCAAATTACTGGGGTGGTTGGAAATGCGTATACCTATGGTGCGCTTGGTACGATGTTTCGTTTTGGCAGTAATTTAAAGCGAGACTTTAGCCCCCCTACTATTCGCCCTGGGTTTTTAGGCGTTATTTATTTTCAAGAGAGCAAACAGCCCAGTTGGTATGGTTTTTTAGGATTTGAAGGGCGGGCGGTACTGAGAGATATTTTTTTAGATGGCAACTCGTTTGCAGAGAGTCATCGAGTTGAAAAAGAGACCTTTGTGGGGGATATACAATATGGATTTGTCTATATGTTTGAAAATATTCGCCTCTCATACAGTCAATTGATTCGTACCAATGAGTTTACAACGCAACAAGCTGGAACGCACTATGGTTTATTAAACCTTTCAGTTCGTTATTAGCAATAATGTTGTTAGAATACGCGATGAATTTTATTGAGACTTTTGCTCGTGCAAAGGTCTCTTATTGTTATTATTTGGAGTTTTTATGCACAATCGTAAGTTAACGGCGGCCATGTTAATGGCATTCGCAACCCCTTCTGTTTATGCCGCAGGGTTTGCACTGATTGAACAAAGTGCCAGTGGGCAAGGATTATCGTATGCGGGCGCGGCAGCCAATGCCGAAGATGCGAGTGTGATGTGGTTTAACCCCGCAGGAATGACCGAGATTACGGGCAGCCAAGCCATTTTAGCGGGGCATTTGATTGTGCCAAAATCGGAATTTAGCAATGATGGCTCTTATAATGCAGCGTTTGGTAATGCGCCCATTTCAGGTAATGATGATAATGGCGCCACCAATGGCTTTGTTCCCAATCTTTATTGGAAAGGCGAATATAAAGGCTACGATGTTGGGTTGGGTATTAATGTCCCGTTTGGTCAAAAAATTAAGTATGAAGACAACTGGGTAGGGCGTTATCATGCGATTGAGACCAACTTAAAAACATTGAATATCAACCCATCCATTGCTAAAAAAATTAATGATAAAGTTTCACTTGGTTTTGGCTTGAATGCTCAGTATGTGGATTTGCTACTGAGCAGCAAAGTGGATAACACCTTTGCTGGAAATCCTGGCGCAGGGGATGGCGATGCTGAAGTGACGGCTGATAGCTGGGCGTATGGCTATAATTTAGGTTTATTTTACCAACCCACGCCAACAACCGATTTAGGCTTAGCGTATCGCTCTTCTATTACCCATTTTGCCAAAGGAAAAGTAGACTACACGAATGTGACTAACGCAGGAGCGTTAACCACGTTGGTGGATGCCGATGCTAAAGCCACGGTAAACTTGCCAGCCAGCTTATCGTTTAGCTTGAATCAAGGAGTGAATAATAAGTTACAAATTTTAGCGGATGCCACTTGGACCCAGTGGAGTGACTATAAAGAGTTGGTGATTAATTTTGATTCAGCGCAACCAGATAGCGCGACTCGCCAAGACTTTAAAGACAGCTGGCGTTTGTCGTTGGGGGGGATTTACCAACTGAATGATACGATTAAATTAAGAGCAGGTGTGGCATTTGATCAGACGCCGGTATCCAACCCAGAGAATCGCAGTCCTAGAACCCCTGATGTCGATCGTAAATGGCTCTCTGTTGGTCTTGGCTATAAGCTAAGCGAGGCGTTAAATTTAGATGTGGCTTACACGCATATTACAGAAGAGAAAGCGGATGTAAACTACACCACTAACGATGCTCAGTTCTTGGTAGGCTCTTACAGCAATGCGGTGGATATATTCAGTGTACAAATGGTTTGGAAGTATTGATGTAATCCGTTCTTAAAATAGTTTGGTTTTAGCAACGTCTGTTTAGAGCTTCTAAACAGGCGTTTTTTTATGGCTAAGCTACGCCGTTCTCATATAGCGCCTGCGAATCCAATAATCCACGCTGATAAATTTACCCCCCCCTAATATAAACAGAGCCAACAGCATAATAAGGTAGGTGGCTGCCCATTCAATGCCGTTGTTGCTTGCAATCAAACTGCCGTGCTCGGTCAGCCAGTCGTAATTTCC
>JAKITH010000088.1 GCA_021648185.1 Thiomicrorhabdus sp.
TCATTGCTGTCACTAGCAAACAATCGGCAGGAAATCGAACGTGCTGATTTACCCGTGAGACATCCACATGCTTTGCCTCCAATGGCTCTCGCAATGCCTCCAACGCATTACGATTGAACTCTGGAAGTTCATCTAAAAATAAAATACCATGATGCGCTAATGAAATAGCGCCTGGCTTGGGATACGAGCCGCCACCAATTAAAGCCGCGGCAGAGGACGTATGATGCGGACTTTCATAGGGCCGTTGATAAAACCCTTGCAAACGCGGCTCCACGTTTGAAATAGAGTGAATCGCGGCCGCTTCAATGGCTTCTTTATTCGTTAATGGGGGCAATAACGTGACTAAACGAGACGCCAGCATACTTTTACCGGAGCCTGGAGGACCCACCATCATTAAAGAGTGGTGACCGCTTGCGCAAATTTCCAACACGCGCTTGGCCTGATGCTGTCCAACCACATCCGATAAATCATACTCATAATTCAGTGCGTCTATCAAATTCGTTATTGGGCTCATTTCAGGTTGCGAAATGCACTCGCCTTGCAAAACCTGACAAACCTCTTTTAAATCCTTCACCAAGACAAAATGCGCCGCTCCCTGCTCATCCAATAAAGAGACTACGGCCTCTTCATAGTTATTGGCCGGTAAAATACAAACCTTACCGTCCTTCTTGGCCGCCAGAACACTGGGCAAAGCCCCTTTGATGGAGCGAACCTCTCCATTTAATGCAAGCTCACCAATCAGTTCAAAGTTAGACAGGTTAACCGCACTCAACTGCCCCGTTGCCACTAAAATTCCAATGGCAATGGGCAAGTCATAACGCCCACCCGACTTGGGTATGTCTGCAGGCGCTAAATTAACCGTAATTCTTTTAGGAGGAAACTCAAACCCCGAGCTCAATAACGCACTGCGTACACGATCTTTACTCTCTTTAACCGACGCTTCGGGTAACCCCACGATCGAAAATGAAGGCAAGCCATTGCTAGCATGAACCTCCACCGACACCTTGGGAGAGTGAATTCCCGTTAATGCTCGACTGGTCACCTCTGCAAGGTTCATAACAGGCTCTTATTGTTCAAGATCCGCCACCATTTTCTCTAATGCTTCAAGTTTTTGTCGTGTTTTAGCCAATACCGCAACTTGAATATCAAACTCCTCTCGACTCACTAAATCCATTTTTTCTAATGTACGTGCTAACACCACTTTAACCTGATCTTGGACGCCCGATGGAATGCCGCCAACTCCCTGAGGAACGACATCCGCTATTTTTTTTGCCATCTCTTCTAACTGACTTGCGTTAAGCATTTTCTACCCTCACTCTGATTGTTTCAAGATTTTTTCTATCGCCAAACTATACTCTGTTATCCTTAGTTATACCACTTCAAAAGAGCGGGATTTTAGAAAACAGATACATTAGCTTTCCCTATTTTATTCATGTTAGAATTATTACTCTAATCCGAAGATAGAAATGTTAATTAGGACATTACTATTTCAATTGCTCAATTAAAGGTCTAAACTCATTATGATCGTTGATGTAAAAGATGCCCCCGAAAAAGCCATTCGTATTTTTGATCGGCTTGTTGAGACCTTTAAAGAACAAAACATCAATCCAAGCCCTCTCAATTACTATGTTTGGTATCAATATGTAAAAGGCAACATCCCCGCATTACGCCAAGAGATGGATGCCATTCTAAATGATCCTTTTGGCTACAATGACCGCGTTGGTAAGCGGCTTTATGACACCTATCTATTAGAGCAAGAAGACAGCAGTTCTGAGTTTGATCGAGCCTTTAGACGCTTAATTGATGCCATGGTCAAAAAGATGAATGCGTGGAGTGATAAATTAGAGAGCCATACCAAAGAACTGGATGCCTGCTCTGACGAACTCTCTAATCCTGACTTAAACAGCGAAGACATTAAGCGTATTACAGATTCGGTCATCAGTGCGGCCTCCTCTATCAAAGAAGGCTCTCTCAATATTCAAAATGAGATGATTCACAATGCCGAAGCGGTAAAAGAACTTCGCAAACAACTGCTGGAAGCGCAGGCAGAAGCCTTAAAAGATGAACTCACCCAAATTGGCAATCGAAAAGCATTCAATAACGCAATTGAAGAGCTCATGCTGGAAGCACAAGATACGCCTGAAACGTTATGTATGATTCTGTGTGACATTGATCACTTTAAACTCTTTAATGATACCTACGGCCATTTAGTCGGCGACAGCGTATTGCGTTACTTTGCAAATATTATGCAGAAAGACAAAAAAGACAATGAAACCATTTGTCGCTATGGGGGGGAAGAATTTGCAATTTTATTGGCTAACTCTAGCCTAAGCGATGCCATAGAACGCTCTAATCAAATCAGAGAAGCCATTCAATCGGCTCATTTAAAACGAAAAAACTCATCCGAACCACTTAAAACCATTACCGCTTCATTTGGAGTTGCTGCTTATCACGGTCACCATGAAGACGCAAAATCTTTCATTGAACGGACGGATAAAGCGCTGTATCAAGCCAAGAACAGTGGTCGAAATTGTGTGATTGATGAAACCCAACTCCCTTCACCTGCCAGCAAAAAATAACGCTCCTACTTGGCTGCCTTAATAAGCAACGTATCCACCCCCAGTCTTCGCAATTCATTACGTTGTTTATTCATCACCAGACGATCTTTAAACGGCCCTACCCGTAAACGATAATAGGTTCGTTTGCCTTTTGTTAAGCCTGAAACGGTTAATATTTGACCATGCTTTGCCAAGCGACGTTGCTCTTGCTTTGCAATTTTTTCGGAGCCAAAAGAACCGGCTTGAATATAATAAGGCTGAGTTAACGCCACTGAAATTAATTCGGCCTCCACCACCACTTCGGTCTGGCTTAAACCATGGTAAAAAGAGTAGTGGTTCGAATGGTTAACCTCCTTCTCTTCAAAAGCCACCTCTTCAGACTCTTTTAACGGTGCTGACTCAACGATAACTTCAGCGCTAGTATCAGGGGTTTTTTTAACCTCTTTGGTCGCCTGCAAAACACGTTGCTCCGTGGCGCTTAACGTCTCTTTTTCTTGCGATAAAAAAAGATTCACCACAAAAAAAACAAGCACCAAAATAACGGATACGACAAGTGCAACAACCCAAATAGAGAACCCAGAAGTGCTTACTTTGCCTGACTTCTCTTGCTGAGATTTACGTTGAAAAGCCTGTTTTTGGCCATGCCCATGACGGTAATCTCGAGTCACTTACATTTTCTCTGGGGCAGAAACGCCCAAAATAGCCAAGCCATTTTTTAATACTTGCTGCACAGAGGAAATTAACGTTAACCGTGCTTGGCGTAGGGCATCATTTTCAACAATAAACTGGCTTGCGTTGTAGTAAGAGTGCAAGGAGTGCGCCAACTCTTTTAAGTAATACGCGATTTGGTGCGGTTCATAAACCAGTGCGGCACGCGCCACAATATCAGGGTATTTTGCCAACTCGGTTGCAATTCGAACCTCTTGTTCGCTCTCTAGTTGATCCAGAGCAGACAATCCTTCTTCGATATCAAAGACATAGCCTTTTTCTTCTGATTGCGCCAATACACGACAAATACGTGCATGAGCGTACTGAATATAATACACCGGATTTTCATTTGATTTAGACACCGCCAAATCCAAATCAAAATCCATATGTTGTTCCGATTTACGCTGCACATAGAAAAAACGCGCCGCATCACACCCCACTTCCTCACGCAACTCGCGCAACGTCACAAATTGGCCACTGCGCGTAGACATCGCCAACTTTTCCCCCCCCTTATAGAGAATCGCAAATTGAACCAATAAAACTTCTAAGGCATCCGAATTGGTTCCCATTGCCTGCATCGCGGCTCTTACACGCGGAACATACCCATGATGATCGGAACCCCAAATATCAATTAACAGATCAAAACCACGTTCCAATTTATTAAAATGATACGCAATGTCCGAGGCAAAATAGGTTTTTAAGCCGTTTTCACGCACCACCACACGGTCTTTTTCATCGCCATAATCCGTAGAACGAAACCAGAGCGCCCCGCCTTTCTCATAGATTTTATCGGCCGCCTGCAACTTCTCAATCGCCGCATCAATCACACCCGTATTCATTAACGCTCGTTCCGAAAACCACTGATCAAAGGTGACGCCAAAGCCGGCCAAATCTTCCTTAATATCAGACAAGATGGAATCAACTGCCGCGCTAAATACGGCCTCGTAATGTGTTGCGCCCAATAAGTTTTTGGCCTTCACAATCAAGTCATCAATGTGCTTCTCTTTATCGCCACCGTCTAAACCTTCATCGGGTGTCACGCCAGCAAACACCTCCAATACGGTGCGTTTTAACGTATCGCCAAATTGCGTTCTTAACGACTCACTAATGGCATAAATATAATCGCCTTTGTAGCCATTACTGGGGAAAACAACGTCTTCGCCACATAACGATAAATAACGCAACCAAACAGAGGTCGCCAAAATATCCATTTGACGTCCTGCATCGTTCACATAATATTCACGAGAGACGTTAAACCCAGCCACCGCTAATAAATTGGCCACACTCGCGCCATACGCCGCTCCACGTCCATGACCCACATGCAAAGGCCCCGTTGGGTTGGCAGAAACAAACTCCACCAATACAGAACGCCCTTGCCCTACATTGCACCCTCCAAACGCATCTTGCTGCGCTAAAACCGTCTTAACCACGGCAAATTTAGCCGAATCATTCACAAAAAAGTTAATAAAACCGGGTCCTGCAATTTCAACCTTTTCAATCACCGGTTCATCCGCCACCAGCGCAACAATCTTTTCTGCCAAAGCTCGAGGCGGCATACCCGCCGCTTTGGTAAGCATCATCGCCAAATTGGTCGCAAAATCACCGTGCGCTTTATCTCGCGTATTTTCAACATTGACTCTAGGGTTAAGCGTTTCAGGAATCACCCCTTCTGCTTTTAACTGTTGAACAACATCGGTTAATATTTGCGCAATTTTCTGCTTCATGAAAGATCTCTTTATACTTGGGGAAGGTTAGACATGGCATACCATTGAGTGGAGCAACAATATAATAGCCAGATATTTTACTAAATTTTCACGATTAATAGTTGAAATTTAGCGCTCTTTCTCTGAGCTTAACAAGAAGAACATGCCCTATTATGACTTGAAAAAACAGCGCTTAATTTTTCTCCCCCCCTATTTTATTGAATAGAAACATTTAAGAAACCTTGTCTTTCCGTTAAAATATTGGCCTCTCTCTCGAATATGATGATCCTTAAATGACACAACGTACCCAACGCTTAAATGCCTTAAAAACCTTACTAAATGAACGTGTCGTCGTACTCGATGGTGCCATGGGCACGATGGTACAAGACCTTAATTTAAGTGAAGAGGATTTTAG
>JAKITH010000089.1 GCA_021648185.1 Thiomicrorhabdus sp.
CTATCATTGACTCATTTGTGTTTTTTATAGGGCTAGGTTTGTTTTCGTTAGCGATCTCTATGTTAGCTTGGAATGTTGTTCGAGAGCATGATTGGGGAGCCCTTAAGGCATCCGCCATTATGTGGTTTGTTGCTTTGTTGGTTGTCAGTGTTCATTTTATGGTATTGGACTACTCGGATACTACGCTGTTTTTTGAATATCTTTTTTGGGGAGGAGGGCATGTTTTACAGTTTGTTTACATTCTGATTCTATGGCTGGTTTGGTGTTGGCCGAATAGAACCCCCTTAAAGGGGCAGCTAAGCAGTACAGTATTCATTATATTTTTTGCCCTTAGCTTTATGATTTTTTTAGACCCCAGTGGGGAGTATTCTCGTCGTGCCTATACCTTGCTAATGCAAGGCGGCATGTTGATTTTACTGTT
Organism: Thiomicrorhabdus sp.; assembly: GCA_021648185.1. The sequence goes on from JAKITH010000089.1 coordinate 422, forward strand.
ACCTATGTTATGGTGGGTCTATAGAGAGGGGGGTAAAAAAACCATAAAAAACATGGGTATAGGGTTTTATTCATCCGTAGTATTGATACTGTTAGGGGTGATAATCGGTCTATTAATTCGTGACGATTCTGTTATTGTTACTGCACACTATCATGCAATGAATGCGGCGATTACCGTTGCTTTTATGGGATTGGCCTATGTTTTTATAAAGCAGCACAGTACTAAGCCAGTCTCTTTAAAATGGATTAATTTTCAACTAACACTTTATGCCATTGGCATGGCGTTATACGTGTTAGGAATGGCGGGTTCAGGCTGGTTAGGCGTGCCGAGAAAAACAGCCATGATGTTAGAGGATAATAGTTTAGAGCAAATTTCAATGGGTATTATGGGCATAGGGGGCGCATTATCCATTGTTGCAACGTTGCTTTTTGTAAGCTTTATTTTTTACGCTTTGGTACAACGAAAAAATATAATTAAGGAATTAAAATGAATCAACAAAAACAGTCAATGATTACAGCGATCGCTTCACTGGTATTCGTTTTTGTATTTATTTTAGGGATCGGTTTTCTGTCAGAAAAAACAGAGACGGTTGTACCCGCTATTAAAAAAATAACATTAGTTGACCCCAAATCACAACCAAATCAACATGCAAGACAAGCGAAAGCCATAGAGATTGAACAACGTTTTAATCAAGCCGTGATCATGTTGCATTCTAAGCAATACGACAACGCCATTAAAGCTCTGCATCGAGTACTCGAGCTGGCGCCCAGAATGCCCGAAGCCCATGTAAATATGGGCTATGCTTTTTTAGACGGCGGCAATGCTAAAGCGGCACGTGACTTTTTTGCAAGCGCCATTGAATTGAATTTAAACCAACTGAATGCTTATTATGGCTTGGCGATGGCTTCTGAAGTCTTAGGTGATATGGAGTCGGCGTTGGGTGCCATGCGAACCTATGTGCATTTAAGCCCAAAAGATGACCCTTATGTTGCCAAAGCCCGTGCTGCACTGTGGGAGTGGCAGGCAGCTCGGGAACAGACGCGAAATCAGGCCGTTCAAAAAGAGCCACCAGCCCAAACAGAACATAGTATCGATACAAAATAATACGACTTTAAACGAATAAATGACAAGCCCTTACTGAGTTCAAAATTTGATACGCATAGGGGGGGGAGAAAAAATAGTATGCGAATTCAAATAAATATGCAAAAAGCATTGCTTGTTTTGATGGTGAGTAGTTTTTTATGCTTGAACACCGGCGTAGTGTTTTCAGCGGGCGTAGAAGACATCGTCAACACCAAACATAATCTGTCTGCCAGTGGTCCGGGAACCCTAAAGGCCACAACAGAAAGTCGCGTGTGTGTCTTTTGCCACACCCCTCATGGTTCCACTGTTGCACCTAACGCCCCCTTATGGAATCGAGAACTCTCCAGCGCTACCTACAGCCTCTACAGTTCAGACTCCTTTGATGGTGCTGCCACCATTCAACAGCCCAGTGGCAGCTCAAAACTCTGTTTATCCTGTCATGATGGCGCCTTAGTAATTGGAGACGTAAATTTTGCCAATGGTGTATTGGGCGCTAATATCTCCATGCAAGGTACCGATGGTGACGGAACCTTTACCTCCGTTGACGAGCTGACTGGGTTTACTCGTAAACTTGGCGTTAACCTCGGCAACGACCACCCAATTTCCTTCACCTACGATACCAGCCTAGCCAATATCGATGGTGAACTGTACGATCCCGCCATCACAGGGCATATCGGTAATCGCGTCAAAGGACAACCCAAAGCAGCCGTACCGCTAGAAGACAATAAAGTGCAATGTATCTCCTGCCATAACCCTCACACCATTGACGATAAGTTTTTACGACTCAACCGAACTCAAGCCGTAAATCACGGCACTGACGGCACATTCGATCCCGCTAACGACATCGTTTGTCTGGCCTGTCACAACAAAACGGGTTGGGCAACATCCGCCCATAGCAATCGCCTTGTTGCTAACGAAACTTACACCACCACCGCATCGGACCAACGTCAATTCCCCAGCGGAATTCAAGTCTGGCAAGCAGCCTGTCTTAACTGTCACGACACCCACACCGTTACGGGCGCTAGAATGTTGCTCCGAGAAGGAACAGACAGTATTACTACGCCTAAAAGTGGCGGCAACGCCGCGCAAGAAGAGACCTGCTACCAATGTCATACCATTAACGGCGGACTCGATAACATTCTAGTGGGTGGTGGAGGTAATGAAGTACCTGACATTGAAACGGAATTCAATCGAACCTTCGCCAAGCCTATTACCAATGCCGATCAAAATGTCACCAGCGAACAACACAGCATTACCGATAAAGACTTTATGGAAAGCTCTACCAATCTAGGGAATAATCGTCATGTTGAGTGTACTGACTGTCATAACCCGCATCGAATTATTAAAAATCAACTGTTTAATGCAGATCCAACCATTCCCGATGCTAAAGCCCATCACGACCATGCTTCAACCAGTGCACCGCACAACAATATTATCTCCGGGGCATTGGCGGGCACATGGGGTGTTGAGCCTACTTATGGTAGTGCAGAGTTTGGTAGTAATCCCACAGGGTTTACCGTTAAAAGTGGTTACGCTGGCATAGGTGCCAGTGATGATGTGAGCAGTCCTTACGTGACGCGAGAATATCAAATTTGTATGAAGTGTCACTCTAACTACGCCTACGGCAACAATCCACCAACCATAGGGCCATCCATTGGGCTCAACAACGTAACTCAGTACACCAATCAAGCGATGGAGTTTCAAGCGCCCGATGATGACAAAAGAGAAGCCACGGCGCTGACGATAAATCATCGTTCTTGGCATCCCGTGATGGATAGTACGGGACGGACAATTGTTGAGCGTGGGATGGATCTTTTTGGAGGAAGGGATATATTTAATCCTCCTTGGAAAGATTCTGCCGTGCCTCGAGTTGGTGTTCAAACTATGTATTGCTCAGATTGTCATGGGAGTTCATTGCCTTTTGATGCTAATAATCCTAGTGTAGAGCCAGCGCCAGATGGGGCATGGGGGCCACATGGATCAGAAAATCGATTTATCTTAAAGGGTAATTGGGATACAACAAATAGCAAGGTAACCATTAATCAAGACGTTGAGCTCTGCTTTAGGTGTCATAATAAAAATGAGTATTCTCCTGTTAGTAGTTCTGATACTACGACCCCTACGGGATTTTCTCGTGGTACTTGGAACTTACATGGCTATCATGTGGGTCGATTAGGGCAGTTACGCTGTACATGGTGTCATGTTGCAGTTCCGCATGGCTGGCGTAATAAAGCACTATTAGTCGACATTACCAATGATCCAGAGTCGCCTTGTAATGGAGTAGAGCCTTGTAATGCTGCGCCTTACTACCAAAATGCTTATTTAGGAGGGAATGCAGGGGGAGTTAATTGGCAAACAAGTGGCAACTGGAATGCCGTTGATTGTGGTGGAGGCTGTAGGGGGGGGGGCTGGATGCGATCTGCTTGTGGTTCCCCGCTTTAATGTTTTAAGTAAGGGTCTGGTTGGCTTTATGGAATAGCAACACTATTTGGTACACAAAGGTTTATTATTCGCCTTTAATGGGCTAATACGATTTTTGTAGGCTTGCTCATACTCCACTGGGGAGTCCATAATCAAGCGTACTATGCATCCTATCATGATAGTACCAGCCGATATAATCCAAGGCTTCGTTTTGTGTTTGGTAATCCGTATCCAAAACGCGTTTTTTTTTAAGCTGGCAAAAAAACTTTCTGCAACAGCGTTATCCCAGCAATTACCTCTTCGACTCATGCTGGGTTTAATTCCCCATGTGGAAAGCACCTTCAAATATTTGTCTGAAATGTACTGACTTCCTTGATCCGTATGAATGATCAATCCTTTGCTCGGCTTTCGGTTCCAAATCGCCATGAGCAGTGCCTGTGAGTAACCAACTCGGCTCTCATATGCTTGTTGGCACTCCAGCCTACGACTCTACGGGAGTAAAGATCAATAAAGACAACCAAGAACATCCAGCCTGCTTGAGTTTTAATATAGGTAATGTCGCTCACCCATTTTTGGTTTGGCCCAACGGGGTTAAACTGCCGTTGTAGCAGGTTTTTAGCAATACGAGTGTCTTCAATATGAGCGACATTTTTATTCCTAAATTTAGGGGTCTGTTTCACCTTTAAACCGAGTTCTTTTAAAAGACGGTAGATGCGTTTTTTACTGACTTGAATCTCATGATGTTTATTAAGCCATTTTTTTATGCGTACTCCACCTGCATGCCCTTTGTACTCGGCAAATACTTCTTTAATTAAAGGCTTTAGTCGTTCATCCAGCACTTGGTGAGGGTTCTTTTTATCGGATTGGCAGGCTTGTATCCAACTGTAGTAACTACTGCGCTTAATACCGCTGTAGTCGCATAGCTTGGCGATGCTGTATTCGTTTTGGTTTTGAGTAATCCAGGTGTACTTCACTTGCTGTGTGCCGCAAAGTACACCGCTACTTTTTTTAGGAGTTCAATGTCCTTTTTGGCTTCGGCTAAGGATTTTTGTAATCGACGATTTTCGACTTCTAAATTAACGGGTTGAACGTTCTCTGGCTTTGGAAAAGCACTTGAATTGGCAAGTTTGAACTTGTCTACCCACGTATAGAGAGTGTTTGCATTGATGTCTAAATCACGCGCCACTTGGGCGACAGGCTTTTTGCCTAATAAGGCCATCTCGATGGCGCGTTCTTTTAGTTCGGGATCGTACATGAGAGTTATATTCCTTTTCAAAGTAATGAGATTGTCTCAGTTTCTTTGTGTCGGTTTAGTATAGCTATTCCATTAAATCTCAGAAATGTGCTGTTAAGATTTTTCTGTCTTGTAACGAGCGGAACTCAAAGGCATCAAGAGATACCGATGTTACGAGCGCACGTTGAAAAACAAAACAAGGAAAGT
>JAKITH010000090.1 GCA_021648185.1 Thiomicrorhabdus sp.
CAAAGCGCTCTTTCTCTATTTTATTCATGCTACAATTTCCTCTAAATATCACCCGGAATTGGGTTTGGAAATTATACGTATCTTGATGCATGGGGTTTCTGCCGCAACGCGGCTTCGTTCAACAAGTCAATTAACGTTGACCGGTTTTACACGCCGCGCCACTAACGCTATGCTCTGCGTAAAACTGTCAAGTTATTTCAAACGTTAGCTGCAAACCAGCACTGCCTACACAACCCATTAAAGGAGAAGTCGAATGAAAGACGAAAAGACAAAATTGACCACAACCAATGGTTGTCCGATCGCGGATAATCAGAATGTCGTAACTGCGGGACCAAGGGGCCCAATGCTATTACAAGACTTCTGGTTTTTAGAAAAGCTGGCACATTTTGATCGCGAGGTGATACCCGAGCGTCGAATGCATGCCAAAGGTTCCGGTGCATACGGCACTTTTACCGTAACTCATGATATTTCAAAATATACGAAGGCAAAATTATTTTCTGAGATCGGGAAAAAAACAGAAATATTTACCCGATTCTCTACTGTAGCAGGTGAACGAGGGGCCGCCGATGCAGAACGCGACATACGTGGTTTCGCGGTAAAGTTTTACACAGAAGAAGGCAACTGGGACATGGTGGGTAACAATACACCAGTATTCTTTCTGCGCGACCCCCTTAAATTTCCTGATCTCAACCATGCTGTTAAACGCGACCCACGCACCAACATGCGTAGCGCACAAAGCAATTGGGATTTCTGGACACTACTACCCGAAGCCCTGCACCAAATTACGGTAGTTGTGAGTGATCGAGGTATTCCGAAGACATACCGTCATATGCACGGGTTTGGCAGCCATACCTTCAGTTTCATCAATGGAGAGAATGAACGAGTTTGGGTAAAATTCCACTTCAAGAGCCAACAAGGGATTGAAAATCTGACTAACGCTGAATCTGAAGCAATTATCAGCGGTGATCGTGAAAGTCATCAGCGAGACCTATACGAAGCAATCGAGCGAGGGGATTTCCCGCGTTGGGATTTCAAAGTACAGATCATGCCGGAGAAAGATGCGGCTAACTATCGCTTTCACCCCTTTGACCTCACAAAAGTGTGGCCTCATTCTGATTATCCACTTATCGATGTGGGCGTTCTGGAATTGAACAGAAACCCGGAAAACTATCACGCTGAAGTGGAGCAAGCGGCATTTAACCCTGCCAGTATCGTGCCTGGTATCGGTTTTTCCCCTGACAAAATGTTACAGGGCCGCCTTTTCTCCTATGGAGATACACAGCGCTACCGTCTCGGTGTAAATCACGCGCAAATCCCGGTTAATAAACCACGCTGCCCTGTCGCTAGTTTTCATCGTGATGGAGCTATGCGCGTTGATGGTAACTACGGCAGCACTAAGGCATATGAGCCAAATAGCCTCGGCTTATGGCAGGAGAGTCCTGATGCAAAAGAACCACCGCTGGAACTTTCTGGCGCAGCAGATAATTGGGATTACCGTGAAAATGATAATGACTACTACACACAGCCGGGCATGCTCTTCCGCCTCATGACACCTGAGAAACAGAACGTCTTGTTCGAGAATACCGCAGCTGAGTTGGCAACCGTTGATGATGTGGTACGCAAGCGTCATATTCGCAATTGTTTAAAAGCAGATCCGGCTTATGGAGAAGGCGTAGCGAAAGCGCTCGGTATTACTCTGAGTGAAGTCGAATAAGCAGCTAACTAACACATTCACCGGACAGCAAAAAGCAGAGCGAGGAACGAGCGGCGCTTTTTGCTGCCGGTGATGTGGTATGTGCACTCGCTACATAGAGGAAGCACACACAGAATAGCCATATAATAATATGGCTAATAAGCCATTATTGTGTTAAGCTCATCATATGAGTAAGGAATGTTTCGACTGGGATCCAGTGAAGGATCGTGCTAACCAAGCGAAACACGGCCTTTCATTCACGCAAGCACAGTACGCATTCGCGGATCCAAATAGAGTCATCGCAAAAGACCTAACCCACAGTGATGATGAGGACCGCTACTACTGCTTTGGTCGGGTTGAGGAAGGCATTGCCACGGCTCGATTCACATACCGTGACAAAACCATTCGAATTTTTTGGTGCTGGTTATTGGCGAAAAGGTAAACGAATTTATGAAAATCAAATACACAGATGAGCCTTTGGGAAAGCTAGAGGTAGTTGCTGACATGTTGCCATCTCCTGCAGAATTGGCATTTAAAGAAGATTTTGTGAAGGTCACGATTTCTCTAAGCAAATCTAGTGTCGACTTTTTTAAACGGGAAGCAGAAAAGCATGATACAAAATACCAGCAGATGATTCGACGCCTCCTAGATGCCTATACTCGTGCCCAAGACCGGCACATAACAAATCATTAAACACGGAAGCCAGCAAAGCTGGCTCCGGTTAATTCAGGTCGTTATGCGTTCAAAAAATAGGCATTATCGGTTGTACAAAACTTCTCTCTTAATCTCTTTAGAGGGCAAGGCAAGTGTGAATAATAGAATTTGATTTTGCTCAACTTTAACCCGAACTGAAATCAGGTTAAATTTCTGCTCTTTTATTTTAATATCAATAATGATACTATGTTTTACATGTCAAATATTAACGATACCGTAGCTAAAATGAAACAGTCGCCGAAAGGTATACGTTTCAATGAGTTAAAGAAAGTTTGTGAGTTCTATTTTGGTTCTCCCAGACAAAGTGGTAGTAGTCACTGTGTTTTTAAAACCCCTTGGCTTGGAGATCCTAGAGTAAATATTCAGAACCAAAAGGGAAAAGCAAAGGCATACCAAGTAAAGCAGGTGCTGCTGGCAATAGAGCGAATGGAGTTAAATCATGAAGCATGAAAAAGATAAATATGCTTATCGTGTACTCTGGTCTGAAGAAGATCAGGAGTATGTTGGATTGTGCTCAGAGTTTCCAAGTTTAAGTTGGCTTGAGGGTACTCAAGAAAAGGCACTAAAAGGCATTCGAAAAGTTGTGTCAGAGTGTGTGTCAGACTTAGAAACGAGTGGAGAAGAAGTACCCCAAGCAATTTCAGTGAGAAATTATAGTGGAAAATTCATGGTAAGAATTCCACCTGAGGTACACCGTCAATTAGCAGTTCAAGCAGCAGATGCTGGTGTTAGTTTAAATCGTGTTGCTAGTGCAAAATTAGCGCATTAACACGCATAACAAAAAAATCCAGAGGGCAGTTTAAAGCGTCACTTGTTTTGATTACGCAAAAACGTGTCTCTTTAAACTACCACTGATTTTAGGCGTTATGCTTTAAATACAAGATATTTAATAGACGTATAATATCTTATCAATAAAGCTGAAGGAGAAACTTATGGCTAAAGGTCAAGATTCAAAAAAATCAGATAAAAAGAAACCAGAGAAAACAATGAAAGAAAAGCGCGCTGCGAAAAAGGAAAAAAAATCCAATAAAAAGTAGGTGGAAGTCCATAGTGAAAGGGCTGATACTGTATGGGAAGTATATAAGGACAGGCGTTAAATAAAAAAACTACTGTTCCTTGGTGAATAGGCGAGCTTTCAAGGACAGATGCTCGCTAGAGGCATTCCCGTTTTTGCCACGCGAGAAAGCCTCACATTGCCGACAATAAGACAATGGCTGGCCGCTTATGATCCAGCGGTGTTATTAAAGATAGAGCGGTTTTCTTTTAACACTGAAATCCAGTGCTGCAAGAACGCTTCTATTCAGACTCCATATCATCAATGCGGACCTTTGTCGGGGTAAAGCCTGCATCCAGTATGGCTTGCTTGATGGTCGTAACCATAGAGTCATCATCTGTGGTTTCAAGGCGAATCATATTTTTCTCAAGACTGATGTTTATATTTGAAACATTCTTCATATCCTTGAATTTATTTTCCAGGGTATCAACACAAAGCTCGCAAGTCATGCCATATACATCTACTTCGATGGTGCGGGCGTTGCTGAAGCTGGAGAGCATTAATAATGCTAGTGCTAGGTAAAAGAATTTCATTTTGTTTCTCCTTAAGAGTTAATTAGGTTGCGTAGGGGTAATAGTAGGGTGCTGAAAAAAACACCAGTAATCCAAATTAAAATGCTGAACCAGAGCACTCGTTTATTCAAAATTTTCGCTCGTTGGCAAGTACTTGCCAGATCCGGATCAGTGGGACAAGCTTGATTTGGTCGCCAGATTATCCAGGCGAGGAATACCAGCATAAGAGCAGACAGTGTGAGTGCCCAATATTTATGTTCAGCCACAAAAAGTAAGCCGGGAATGTTGTAGTTTATGCTGGCTACAACTGCGCCGAGCCCTAGAGATACCAACAAAATTGGTAGCGCACAGCACAGTAGCGTGGATGAAGTAATAAATAAAGTTAGCCAGCGGTACCAGGATTTGTTTTCTATACCGGGCCCAGAGTGAGTATTGGAATGAGTATCAGGCACAACAACAACTTCCTTTCTCACCAGCGAGTTGAATCGGAGGGCATGGTAGCGTTCCGTAAGAACAAAACACACAACAGTCACCTTTTAGTGGTTTTAACAGTTGCTTGCATTGGCGGCACTCGTGAAACCACTGGCAGCTATCAGTTGGCATTGTTAGGGTTTCACTAAAGCCACAATGAGGGCAGCTTAGTTTGGAATCAGGAATAAAATCCGGCATTAATTTCTCTAGGCATAAGTATAGGTGTCAATATGTTTGTTATTATAAAGCCTGTAGCAACTAGAGGTTCAAGTGAAATGTCCATAAATAAAACATTTACTATTGGCCAACTGGCAAGCCAGGCCAATAGCAAAGTCGAAACGATTCGCTATTATGAGAAATCCGGGATCATGCCATCTCCGCCACGAACTGAAGGAGGGCACCGAGTTTATCAGCTTGAACATGTAAAAAGACTGAGTTTTATCCGCCGTTGCAGAGGACTGGGTTTCAGTATCCAACAAATTCACGAATTACTTCGTTTCATTGATGAGCCTGACCATTATTGTGGGGAAGTTAAAGCGATTGCCATGCTCCAGGCCAGAGAGGTGCAGCGTAAAATTAACGACTTGAAAAAACTTCTGGCAGCACTCCATCAAATGGTAGCAGAGTGTAAAAGAGATGATTACAGCATCGAAAACTGTCCAATTATAGATGCACTGTATGATCATGAGAGTTCTATTTCAAATTAATAAATATTTGGGTTGATGTACTGGAATCCTACCGTACGCGTTATATTAACCTAGCGTCCAAATACCCTATGCAGCGTACTGAATTGCTGGATGTAAAAAGTAGCTCTTAACCCGAGCCGGAAGGGCTTGTAGTTTTCTCATGATACCGAGGACCTTTCTTTCAAGTTG
>JAKITH010000091.1 GCA_021648185.1 Thiomicrorhabdus sp.
ATGTGATTAAATTTTTCTCCCCCCCCCCTTTTTTTTTAAATTAACAAAAAAAAGGGGGGGGGAGAAAATTTTTTATTTTAAAAAGAGTTTAATCATATTGGTTAACTTGGTCACCAGTTCATCGGTCTGTTCAGAACTCATAACAAACGTGGGCAATAAGCGAACTGTATCACCACGCGTTACATTGATTAGCAGTCCTTGTTCAAGGGCAATTGCAACCAGTTCACCACAAGGGCGATCGAGTTGAATGCCGATCATGTACCCTTTACCCCGAATATCTTGTACACCCGTTTGGTTGGCTAACGTGTCTTTAAATTGCTTAAGCAGAGCATCACCTTTTTTAGCAACCGACGGAATGTAATGGTTGGCTTCAAGGATGTTAATCACCGCCAAACCCGCTGCACACGCTAAGGGGTTTCCCCCAAAGGTGGTGCCGTGATTTCCGGGAACAAGTACCTCTGATGCGTTTCCTTTGGTAAGGCAAGCCCCAATGGGCATGCCGTTACCAAGTGCTTTAGCAAGGGTAAGTACATCGGGAACAATGGACTCATGTTGGAATGCAAACCACTCTCCCGTACGTCCCATTCCTGTTTGAATTTCATCTAACATCAGCAGCCAGTTATTGGCATCGCAAATTTTTCTTAGCGCAGTTAAATAGCCTACTTGTGGAATATGAACCCCGCCTTCGCCTTGTATTGGCTCCACTAAAATAGCCACAATGTTAGGGTTGTTTGAGAGCGCTTGAACGGCTTCAATGTCATCAAATGGCACGCGAATAAACCCCTCAACCAGAGGCGTAAAGCCTTCATGTACTTTTGGATTGCCAGTGGCCGAAAGCGTTGCCATGGTGCGGCCATGAAAGCTATTTTCCATCACGATTACGGTTGGGTTGGTAATATTGTGTTGATTACCATATTTTTTAGCAATTTTTAACGCAGTTTCATTCGCCTCTGCACCAGAGTTGCAAAAGAAAACCCGTTCCATATCGGATAATTTTATCAGTTGATCCGCAAGCTCGGTTTGATTGGGGATTTGATATAGGTTGGATGTGTGCATCAGCGTTTTGCTTTGTTGGCAAATCGCATCCGAAATGGCGGGATGCGAATGCCCCAAGCTGCATACGGCAATGCCACTTAAGGCATCTAAGTAGGTTTTTCCGTTGGTGTCTTGCAGCGTAGCACCACGGCCTTTTTCAAAGGTAACCGGCAGTCTCGCATAAGTGTTCATTAAGTGCGTTGACATGTTATTTTATCCTTTTAAAAATGGCTTAGTTTAAGTCGAAAAACAAAAAAGCAACCCTGTATAGAGTTATTTGAACCCTATGCGAAGTGGTTGCTTTTTATTGTCGGATCAGAAATCCAAAGAGGGGATTTTAACCCAATGATTTAAAATTTCAAGTAATTTCCCTTATGGACAGTGGTTGTTTTATGCGGGTTTTTAATTTTTTACATAAAAGAAGGGGGGAATAAAGTCGATAATAAGTTGTTGTTTAGGATAAAATATCGCCCTTAATTTATTTATTGAACGATTTTTTTGGAGTGTTTTCAATGCAAACAATGGCGGATAGAGATGGCCTGATCTGGTTAGATGGTGAAATGGTTCCATGGCGTGATGCGAAAGTGCATGTCTTAACCCATACATTACATTATGGTATGGGCGTTTTTGAAGGTGTGCGCGCCTATGAAGCAGAGCAGGGCACTTCCATCTTTCGCTTGGACGCCCATACGGATCGCCTCTTCAATTCAGCTAAAATCATGAATATGGACATTCCGTTTGATAAAGAGACCATTAATGAAGCGCAAAGAGCGTCCGTTAAATTAAATAATTTAAAATCAGCGTATTTACGACCAATGGCTTTTTATGGCTCAGAAGGGATGGGATTACGTGCAGATAATTTGAAAGTCCACGTGATGGTTGCGGCTTGGGAGTGGGGTGCATACATGGGAGAGGAAAGTTTAACCCGTGGAATTAAAGTAGCGACCTCCTCTTTTACGCGTCATCATGTAAATATCACCATGACCAAGGCAAAATCCAATGGGTCTTATATGAATTCGATGTTGGCTCTACAAGAAGCGATTAGCCACGGCTGTGATGAAGCGTTATTATTAGATACCGAAGGGTTTGTGGCAGAAGGGTCTGGCGAAAACTTTTTTATGGTACGTGATGGGGTATTGTACACGCCTGAGTTAACCTCTGCCTTAGACGGAATTACTCGTAAAACGATTATGCAGTTGGCAAGAGAGCTGGGCATTGAAGTGGTTGAGAAGCGCATTACTCGTGATGAAGTGTATATTGCAGATGAAGCGTTCTTTACAGGAACCGCAGCGGAAGTCACGCCGATTCGTGAACTGGATAATCGTTCGATAGGAATGGGATCTCGCGGGCCTATTACCGAGAAATTACAATCACTGTATTTCGATATTGTTCACGGTCGCTCCCCCGCGCACCTAAACTGGTTAACCAAAGTGGCTTAAGTGGCTAAGGAGTTTTGAAATGAGTAATGATTCAACCTGTTCAAAATCACATTATGAAGTGACTTACAAAGACTTACCATTGCACTGTCCTACACGAGATATGAGTGTTTGGAATTCGCATCCAAGAGTTTTTTTACCGATTGAATTAACGGGAAAAGCTAAGTGTCCATATTGTGGTGCAGAGTATACCTTGACCGACTGGGATCCAAATCATCCAGCGCATTGAGTTGAGGTTAACTCTCCAATAAAAAAGCCCAGTTTTATACTGGGCTTTTTTATTGGAAAATTAAATGTGCTTTAAATTAGCTCTATTTCAACGTCGGTCGTTGGAATAACGCTGCACGTTAAAATTTCACCTTTGCGTGATTCATAAGCTGGGGATTGAATCTCCTTCACGTCGCCAGAAATTAAACGCACCGTGCAAGCGCCACAGTTTCCGCCTCGGCAACTGTAAGGAATATCAAACCCATTTTCGTCCAATGCCTCCAGCATTGAAAACTGCCCGTTATATTCACATTCTCCTTGTCCTACAAGCGTAATTTTTGCCATATCGCGTCCTGTTATTGCATTTTAAAAGATAGAAAGGGTATTTTAACAACTCCCTTTTATGTTCAATGCAGTAAAATGACATAAATTTTTTTTATGACCGTTTTATTTTGTAAGAAGTCCCCTTATGTCTTTAGGCAATGTGATGATAGGTTTTTAGGAGTAGTGTTAAAGATGACTTGGAATGATTTTCAAACGAAGTTTCAAAAAATTCGTGACAATAAAGCGTTTGAACTGTTTGTGATTGGGGTGATTATTTTTTCATCCTTAATGATTGGTATTCAAACTTATGATCTTCACCCTTGGGTAGATGGCGGGATTCGAATTTTAGATTATGCCGTTACGCTCTTTTTTGTGCTTGAAATTTCCATTCGAATGGCCGCTGAAAAGCGAACACGAGACTTTTTCAAAAAAGGTTGGAATGTATTTGATTTTATTATTGTTGCAATCAGTCTAATTCCACTGGATGATTCTGAATATGCGATGATTGCCAGAATGTTACGTCTGTTTAGGGTGATGCGTTTAATCTCCTTTATTCCAGAGTTAAGGGTGCTGGTCAGTGCATTGATTTCAGCCTTACCAAGAATGGGGTATGTGGCGTTATTGATGTTTATCATATTCTATCTTTATGCGGTTGTTGGAAACTTGTTATATGCCGAGCTAAATCCCGTATTGTGGGGAGATTTAGGTGTTTCGCTGTTAACGCTTTTCCGTGTTGCCACGTTTGAGGATTGGACGGATGTCATGTACGAAGCGATGACACTTTACAGCTTAAGCTGGATTTACTTCATTACATTTATCTTCTTCTCTGCATTTGTTTTCTTGAATATGATGATTGGAATTGTGGTTGAAGTATTAGATGAAGAGCATAAAAAAATGGATGCTGAGACGAATGCTGACAAAATAGCCGAAGAGAAAGAAGCTAAAGATGAGTACACTAGGCGCATGGAGGCTGATATGATTTCTCTGCATCAAAAGTTAGATCTATTGTTGATGCAGCAGAAGGCAAATAAGGAAGGGAGCTGAATACTATAAGCGGAGGTTTACCAAGCCAAGAGTTTAAATCCTTCTTCTTGTAGTTCCATTAATGCGGCCGCACCCACTTCGGCATACTCCGCAAAAGGACGCATATCAGAGTCTGTCCAGTGAAGGGAGTTCATGGTGTTACCACATGCAATCCAGCGAATATTATAATCTTTTGCAAAGCTGGCAATGCGTTCATAGGTTAAAGGGTCAATCGCACGTTGTGGTTTTTTAGCCAGCGTGTGCAGTCCTGGGCCAATGACCACCACGGCAATCTCTACATTATCATCGTATTTCTTAATCATTGCCTGAATGGAGTTTAAAATACTGAGTTGATAATCGGCATCCGCTTTATTAAAGATATAAACGGCTTTGTGTTCTGCGGGGTCGCCAGGAAATCGATCGCTTGCCTCCTCTTGCAATTCAGGCATCGGTTTTAATGTAAACGCAGGAGTTGGTTGAGCGGCGGAAGCGGCTTGGGTGAAAAATAGTGCACCGAATAAAAACGAGAGTAGAGTAAAGGTGAGCGTGTGGTTTGCCATAATGAAAATCCTCCATAGGGTGTAGAAAGAGTTGTTGTTTGTTCAAGGCTATTAGTATGCTACAACATGAAAAATAAGGAAAATAAAAGAATGACGTTGCAATCAAAAATTGAAGCAAGAGTGAAGGCGTGTTTTTCTATAAGTGAATGCATTCTAGAAAACGAGAGTCATCTGCATTCACGTGGTGAGCCCGAGTCTCACTTTAAGCTATTATTGGTATCGAATGATTTTGCAGGGGTTTCCAAAGTAAAGCGACATCAATCTATTTATAAGGCGCTGTCTGAATTAATGCCGCAGCTGCACGCGCTCGCTTTGCATCTATATACAGAAAAAGAGTGGGAAGAACACTCTAGCATTCCTGCTTCTTCACTGTGTGGAGGAGGGGATTAGTTGTGTTTTGTGCATAAGACTGTGGATAACCCTTGAGTAACCCAGTCGAATATTCTAAATGCAATAAAAACATCAAAAAAGCGTAAAAAAGAGAGAGATAGGGGTTGCGTTGTTCGCTGTATTAGATAGAATACGCCCCGTTCCGAAGCAAAGGCACTTAGCCCCACACTTCGAGGCCAGTTAGATAGTTAGACAGCAAGAAATCGTGAAAAAACTTTTAAAGAAAAAGATTGACACGAGATCGAGATTAACTATATAATAGCCGGCTTACCGAGAGAGAAAATCCAAACGGATTTAACTTTCTCGAAGAGACCTAAGTTCTTTAAAAATCAGGTAATTCAG
>JAKITH010000092.1 GCA_021648185.1 Thiomicrorhabdus sp.
CTTGCTGCCGTCATCGTCGGTGGCATGAGTGTAAGCACCGTGTTTACACTGATACTATTACCAAGCCTGCTACGCATTGGTGAAGATGCAAAAAACAGAGAAGTGAAAACAGCCTGAACCGTGAAACGCAGAAAGGCTGTTTCAACGCCCAAGGCCAAACCCTCCACAACCCCCTGAAAAAACCCGTTATTCCGCATGTTCTTAGCCGGAACCCAGAAATTTAAACCTACAGGCTTTGGTTTAACCGTAGGGTGGGCACGTTTTATAGTGCCCACGCGGAAAACACCGATCAGACTCAACGCTTGATTCATTTTTAAAGCACCTCATACTTTTTCAACATCTCATTCTCCTCCTCAACCAACTGCTGAAAATGCTCAGGAGTCAGTCCCACTTTTCGCACCGATATTTGTGATGCATGAACCTGCACAATACTATGCTCGTGCCGGGTGCGACCCAGTATTTCAGTGAACACCGAATCACCATTATTAAAATCATCAAACAATTTGTGCCGCGCACCCTGGTGCGCAACAACATGGCAAGAAACATCCGCCATCATAAATTTCGTCAACCCCTTTGCAACATGCCCCTCTGCCCGGAAAACCCACCGTACGATACAGTGATCTCTACCACTCAGCGGCCCGCAAAAAAATGAACCTTGCCCGGGCTGCACTGGGGCAAACCGATGTCAGCGAACGTCAAATCATCGACTGGCAACAGTTTCTGGAAAACAAAGACAGCCTGCCAGTCTGCGCCACATGTGGTTTAAAACTGACCAGAATGGTTGACGTATTACCGCAGCGTCAGGCGGCGTAGCAAACGGGTTGAAACATGATCATTTGCATCGTGGAGATCGACTGTGCCCGAAGGAAAATAAATGCGGATTGTAAAGTCAGTGACGACATGTTGAAATGCAAAAAAACCGGTGTTGGCCGGATTGCCCGGAGAAGAAAAAGCCCATTGAATGGCCAGAGCACCGAGAGCGGCGAATCTAGCAGCTTGGCGAGTTCAGTGGCACGATTCATCTAACAAGTCGATAAAGACGGCGCTGAAAAAAAGTGGCGCTGCGCGTTTTGGTCTGGAGGAGCGCCACTTATTTAGGCGTTATATTTTATAAAAATTATGGAGATAGCATGACTGAAAATGAAGAAACTTTAACCCTTGAGAAGTTTCATGAGGCATTGCACAAAGACATTGATAAACCAGTTAAAGATTTTCGGGAAGAGTGGAATGAGGCTCACCGCCGACACATTAAAGTGGATACAGGAGCGCATAAAGCTGAATGGGCTCAAGCAACCGTATTATTGAATCAAAAAGTAATAATTGTGCACGTTAATTTGAATTTCAAGAAAAATGGCATATCCGATGCTGATTATGAAAAACTAAAATACCTTACTCGTACTGGGATTGACAAATATTGGTCACGCCGTATCGATGTGGCTGGAACCAGTTTTATGGTTTGGGTAAAAGCGGAGCATAGCTTTGTAAATGCAATTCCTGTAGACCTTTATGTGGAAACTGATAAAAATAATTATGCCAGATCAATGAATCCGGCAATATTGGGAATAGATGCAAGTTTCATCTATAACAAAGGACGCTTTGGAAACGAAAAGAGAGCCGATGCAGATTTTATGTTAGTTGCCGCCCACGAATTTGGGCATTCGGTTTTAATGCACGCTGGCGGACTTTCGCTATCATGGAGCCACAAAGGTTCTACAAATATCGTAACTCAATCCGCAAAGTCTTCCAGCCCTGGGTATCCCGAAAAAGGACCGATAGATTTGATGAAATACTACGACCCAAACAAATCCCCAGTATTTTTTGAAAGAAGAATTAGGGATTCTAGGGCAATGGAAGTAGATATTAAGCGGCTGATTTGGGGAGCCAATATTCAATGGTCAAAACTATAAAGCTACATTTTTTTTATTGCGTTATTTGTATCCTTTTATTGTTAGGAGGATGCAAAAATACTGAACACGTATTTTTAGAAAATAACACAAATGAAATAATTATTGTTCAAGTTTATCTGTTAACTGAAAATGGGGAGAAAATTATGAAAACTAGTATTGATCCTGGAGATAGTGATGGATGGTCATATGAGGTAGGTATTTTTGGAAGCGATAAAATAGATGAAAAATTTAAAAAAATTATAATAAATAATAAAGAATGCGAAGTAGAACTTAGTCGAAATGAAATAAATAATTTAGTGGATAAATCGGGAGCATGGAAATTAGTTATTGATAAAAATATCATGAATTGCAACTAAATCGATTGCTCATATGACAAGGCGAATTCTATGAATAAAACAATGAATAACAAGGCGTGAATAAGACAACTAAAGTTTCACGCTTTTTTGGAATGCGGATAACGGCAAGGCTACAGCGTATGTATTTAATCGGGGTTTGCCAAGCATGAGCAAACCCTAATAAAAAGGCCTCTACCCGCCCGTACGCTCCCCTGAAAAGCGTGAAACTTCAGTAAGACAAGACACCCATCAATTAGTTGCTCGCACAAGTAAATGCGTCACAAAGGAATGACGCAACGTATGGCAACTGGCAGGCTTGTGAATACCCGCTTTGCGAACGGCCTGTTTCACCGCACGCTGAATTGTCTTCTCATCAACGTGATGCCGCCGCTCCACACCGGAACGAGGATCAACACTACGGCGGCTCGACGGAAACACGTACTGCCACGCCCACTCCGTTGGTGCGTTGGGATACTTTCGTGCCAGCGCATAAGGAAGGTAAACACTGCCAAAACCATCTGCCAAATCTTTATCGTGCGTTTGCTGCCGATTTTCCAGGTGCCGCTGCAACGGGACAATCAACTCATCCGATAACGTCACCACCCGGTCTTTTCCACCTTTACCATTGCGCACATGAATTGCGCGATGCGGAAAATCGAGATTCATCACCCGCAAACGTAAACACTCCATCAATCGCAAGCCAGAACCGTACATTAAACAAGCTGCCAACCACTGCACCCCATTCAATTCACGCAACACCACCCTCACCTCACCAGCGGTTAATACCACAGGCAATTTACGCTGACTCTTTGCCCGCACCAAATTTTTCACATCACCCAATGGCTGCTCCAAAACCACCTTGTACAAAAAATTCAGTGCATTTAACGCCTGATTCTGTGTGCTGGGCGACACTTGTCGATTTACCGCCAAATCGGTCAAAAAGTTTCCAACCTCCACGCCTCCCATTTTAGCCGGGTGACGTTTATTATGGAAAAGAATAAATCGCTTGATCCAGTCAATATAAGCCTTTTCCGTACGGATGCTGTAATGTCGCACACGAATAGCCTCAACAACAGAACGTAAAAAGGGAGAAGAAGAAACTGCCGAATCCATGATCACCTCCTGTAAAATTAAACTGGTTAAATAACCAGACATGAAAGAAAAACCATAACATAATAATAATATTTGACAAAATGGGGCATTCCCCGGTTTCGAAAAATCAACCACGGATTGAGAATTAACTTTTTCGAACAAATATAACACTTACAACATATTGTTTTTATGGTACTTTATGCTCTGGATCAGGCGGTGGGTCATTAGGTAACAAGAAAAATAAAGGATATCTCACTGCTGAGTGGACACCAAAGGAGTTTACCTGTGACTGACAACCAAAAAGAAGACAAGCCAGAAGAAGCTCCATTAAATGAAAACCCATTGTTCTCAAGCTTGGCTCTCAAGCCAAAACTTCTTATCGGTGGAGTGTTGGTTTATGCCGGGCTGGGTATTCCTTTTTTGCTTAGATCTGAAAGCGATCTACTAAATGTTCTTATAAGACAAGGGCCATTGCTAATTGGAGTTGTTGTAGCGCTAGCTGGATTCTCGTTAATGTTATCAGAAATTAGAAAGTCCAGACAATCACAAAAAGAAGATAGATTTGTAGATGTTGACGAAAGTAGAACAGATGGCGATAGAAGATTTCAAGCACGCGTACTTAATGAAATAAAAAGCCTTAAAGCTCAATCTGGGAACTAACAGCAGACAAAATAGAGGCTTTGATAACTGAAACAACAGAAAGGCGAGCTATAGATAATGAGGTGCTATTTAGTTCCTTTGAAAATTATTTTAGCGAAATCATAAACATTCTTGTTGAACAGGCGCATGTTGCTGATAAGAAGGCGTCTATACTTCTAGACAAAGGAACTGCTTACTCTAAAGGCGGCATTACATTTTTTGTAGCTTCAATAGTTGCGTGGCAAATAATGGCAGGATTTTGGGGGTTTCAAGAACAATATATTTATGGAATTGTTTCTTGCTCCTTATTGTTTATATTTATTGAGTTTTTAGCTGCTTGGTTTCTAAAGCAGTATAGGAACTTTATTGATACGTCTACTTACCTCATAAAAGTCAAATCAATATTTGATAAATATATGCTGTCATTTCTCACCATAAAATCATTAGGTAGTGCATCTGATAATGATGAAGAAAAATACAAAGCAATGCTGAAAGTGCTTGAGGATGAAATCAAATGGCCCGAAACATATTTGCTTAAGCACGGTGATATAAGTTTTGCTAAAGAAGCGATGGAAACAATGACTCACTTTGCAAAGGCAATGAAGTCTGAGGTAAAGAACAAAGGTGCATAAAACAAATAAGACAAGACACCCATCAATTAGTTGACATCCAGACCTACCCTCATTAAATTGCGAGACATACTTTACCCACAAGGAAGAAGGAGGCACGGATGCCAACCCCTCGCAAAAACCAAGTCTGTCTAGATTCAACACCCTACTACCACTGTATCTCACGCTGTGTTCGCCGCGCCTTTCTCTGTGGCAACGATGAGTTTTCCGGTCAAAGTTACGAACACCGCAAACAATGGGTGGTCGATAAGCTTGCTGAATTAGCCGGTGTTTTTTCTATCGATGTCTGTGCTTACGCGGTCATGAGTAATCATTACCATTTGGTCCTGCACATTAATCAGCCCCAGGCTCAGGTATGGTCTGACGAAGCAGTGATTGAGCGCTGGACCCAGTTATTCAAGGCTCCTTTGATAATTGATCGAATGCGGAAAGGGGAACGATTGATTAAAGCGGAGCAAAAGCTCGTGACTGAGCTTGTGCAGGAATGGCGCAGCCGTTTGACGGACCTGGGCTGGTTCATGCGCGAGAAAATAGAGACACCCATCACGAGAAAATAGAGAAAATAGAGACACCCATCAATTAATTGACACTCTGGCTGATCCTCGTTAGATTGCAAGGCGTACAATTCACATGAAGGAGGCACGGATGCCAAAACCTCGCAAAAACCAGGTATGCC
>JAKITH010000093.1 GCA_021648185.1 Thiomicrorhabdus sp.
GTTGATCGCCTTGTTGGTTTAGATGAGATACCGCCAGTGAGGTGTACGTTTTGGGTGCGTAATCGGCTAAAGCGAGCGTTTCCATTAACGGGCTGGGCAGTTGTTCGGCACCGCCTTGCTGTTTGGCGTAACTGCATACGATATGCGGGGCGCACTGCATCAAACGGTCGGTGACGTTTTGGGCGTACGCCAGTTCTCGCTGTGCGTCACACCGTGGTGAGCGTTGTTCACGTTGCAAAGCCATCGGTAAAAAGGGGTTGGGATTGGCGGAACTTGGCCACGCGCTATCGGTTAACCCCAATACCCACAACGCATCAAAGGTTTGGCCTCCGGCCTCTAGGGTTCCCATGATCTGAATCGGCTGCAAGCCTTTACTTTGCGATTGATGCAACTGCTCGCTTACAAAGCGTTTAAATAAGGACAGCCCATGCGAAATAGACTGTGAGCCGGCCATCTCTGTTAATCGAGAAAACTGAGTCAATGCCGATTCAAAGGCCATTTTTTGTTGGTATTCATCGCTGTTTAACGTGCGTTCCGTTGTCCATTCTATGCTCGATAAAGTTTGCCAGACCAACGCAACAAATTCCAAAAGGGGGATGTTTTTTCTCCCCCCCCCTTCGGCCATTCTTTGCGTATTTAACTGCGTTTGCAATACCGTTTTTAGTGAGGAAGGCAAGGCCTTTGCGGCTTTGGTTTCAAGTAAACTTGGCCAACAGAGTGTGGCCCATTGCAACTGCCGAAACGCCGCATCGGCCTCTTGACGTTGCACCCAATCGCCCGTGGTGTAAACAGAGGTAAGCCACTGACTCCAATCGCTGTAGGCACAAGGCGTTTTAGGCATCAAAAACAGTTTTAGACTAAACAGCGCATTTTGCACCAGTGGGCAAGACGACAGTGGCACGCCTAATGAGAAATTATAAAAAGGCACTCCCGTACGCTGAACATGAAGCGGCTGCACCCCCAACAAACTCAATTGTTCATCCAAACGGTGTGAGAGCGCGGCTTTATAGTCCTCAATATTGGGCGACACCACCCCAATTTTAATGGCATGATGCGGTTTGATTTGAGAAAGGCGTTGCCACTGCTCAACACACCATAATGCCACTTGTTGCACTTCGTCCTGCGCGTCTAAGGCCGTGTATTTAAGGGGGGGAGAACTTTTTTCAACCTGTGGCATGGGCTTCCATATACATTCAACCCCTCGCGCTTCAACCGCCGCTTGCCACTGTAAAAGATAAGGGCTCGGTTCATCAAACCCGTGCAAACAAAAGGTGTGAGGCAACTGCCCTTTTCCCTGTTGCAATAGACTCAAAAGATGGTGGTGCGCCTGCACTTCGTCCCACCAATCGCGCTCTTTAAGTGTATTGAGATAGCGGGTTTGACACTGCGCAAACAAGCGCACTTCATCGGACAGATAGCCCGCTTCTAGCCACGGTTCATCAAACCACTCTTGCGAGACCGCCCACGCTTGTTGCAACTGCTTGGCGGTTGCTGCCACATTGAGCAACGCAATGGAGGCCGCTTGAGCGTGCGCCCCTGCCGTTTCGCGTATTTCTCGTGCTTCTAACTCTTGTTGCAACACTTGTTCCCACAGCATTTGCGACTCAAAACAATTTAATACTTTGCGACTCAGCTCCGCCTCTGCCAGCTCGCCCCGCAACAAACAGCCCGCTTGCCACTGTTGCCACCATTGCGATAAGGTCATGACCTCTGGCGTCTCTACCACCAAAGCGGTTACGGAAGGTGAGAATTGAATCGCTTGCTGCTTTAACGTGGCACTTAAACGACTGTTGGCGGTGATGTGAATGGTGTTCATAGGAGTTATTTTATATCCTGTAAGAGTTGAATCCAGCGCTGGCCGTGTTGCTTAATATACCGTTTGGCCTCTGGGGTTTGGGGAAAGTGTTCCGTGACCAATGCCCAAAAAGACTTGGAGTGATTGGGGTGTACCAAATGACACAACTCATGCACCATTACATACTCAATTACCCACGGTGGCGCTTGCCAGAGTCGCCAGTTAAATTGCAATCGCCCGTCTGGATGGCAACTGCCCCAGCGAGATTTATAGCCTTTTACAACGACACGTTGGTGCGTTACCCCAATCTGCCGCGCATAGCTTGGTAGTGTTTCCGCTAAAAATTCATGGGCGGTTTGTTTCATAAAAATTTCGATGGCCTGACAACGCTGCTGAGAGGTTTGAAGCGCATCCACATAGCATTGCCCCTCAAAAACACGAACCTGAGCACACGATTTTAAGTTTCTCCCCCCCCTATCCTGAGGCACCAATGTAACGGCTTCCCCCAGAAAATCAAACGTATCCCCCCAGTTTCCCGTAAAAACAATTGCCTCAGGATACGATAGCCTTCGTTGCTCTAAACGCATTAAACTTTGTAATAACCAGGCTTGGTTGTCACACAACACCTTGATAAGCCGCTGAGGTGAATGGCGTTTAGGCACTAAAATCACCACCTTGTTCCCACGAATTTGTAACGCCATTGAATTTTTGCGAGTTGTTCGCACCACTTCAAGGCTTTGATTACCTACTTGATGGTGTGTAATCGGGTCTGCTGTTTTAGAGTCAAAGAGTTTAAACATAAAAGAGATTGTAAATGAAACACGCAAACTCATTTATACTAATCCCATACTTTTTACCCTTTTGCGCCCTAAAATGACTCAGCCTCAAAAACAACATATTAAAATCCCCATTACCCGCGATGGCACCACCGCTCTGGAACACTTATATCAAGCCGTGTGCAGTCAGCCGTCTACCGAAAACATCAGCAAACAGATGCTTAAAGAGTACGCGATAAAAGGATCTATTTGGCTTACGCCTTTTAACACCAAAACCAACCGAGCGCAAAAAACAGAACGGTTAAGACGACTTAAAAAGGTGCTTAAGCCAAATGACCAACTGGATTTTTACACTGACCCCAAGCTTTTTTACACTGACCCCAATCCTCCTACGTTGGTGGCGGATTTTGAGCAGTATTCGGTTTGGTTTAAACCGCGCGGGATGTTGTCTCAAGGCTCTAAATGGGCGGATCATACGGCGTTGTATCGCTGGATTGAGATGCATTATCAACCAAATAAGCAACGCCGAAACTGCTGGATTGTTCACCGATTGGATCGCGCAACCTGTGGGTTAATGTTGGTGGCGCACAGTAAGAAGATGGCGCACACACTGAGCCAGCTGTTTGAGCAAAAACAGATTCAAAAATGTTATCAAGCGAATGTATGGGGCGTCTTTCCAAGTACGCCAGAAACGTTTAATACCCCCGTGCAAGAGAAAACAGCGATAAGTCATGTTCAGTTATGCACTATTTTCTCCCCCCCCTCCTCTGCTGAATCCTCTCCCATCTCAAGAGTAAAGATCTCTATTGAAACAGGACGAAAACACCAAATACGCACTCATCTGTCACAAGCAGGCTATCCGATTGTGGGTGACCGACTCTATGGGGGGGTAGAAAATTCACCGCAACTCGCCCCGCTTCCCGATTTACAGCTGACCGCTTATCAACTCGATTTTGAATGCCCTATTACCCAAAAACAACAGCACTTTTGTTTATCGGAACCTCAGTTAGACCTGCTCCGTTTTGATCGGGAAAGCGAATAACATCATGCTCAACACGATTCAGTTTCCCGTTAAAGGCACTTACTATTATGCCGCTGACTTGGCACTGGAATCGGGCTGGATTGACCGCAACGCACAACTGACCTTAATAGCCGAACCTGATAACCCTTGCGATAAAAATGCCATTCAAATTTGGTGTGATCACCCTGATCAAAATCACGCCTCCAAACTGCTGATTGGCTATGTGCCACGCGCTCTTGCGAAACAGCTCAATCCGTATGTTTTAATCGACCTTAAACACAGTTACCCACTTCACACACAGGTTATCCACAGGGCGAAATTAGGCAAACAGATTGAGATTGAGTGCCAAGTACAGCTCCACCTATCTTGGATAAGCGTAATCAAAGTTCAGTGGCTCTGCTTTTGGATTCGCCTTAAAAATCGATTTAAAAACGACTAACAGTTGTTACAATCAACGTACTTAATTCTAACGCTAGAGAAAATAACATGACCGATTCAAACTCACTCGCTCTGTGCGCCGAACAGCTTAATCAATCCGATGACTATCAAGTATTACAAAAGCTCTCCCCCAAAACCGTATTCAATCAACCCTCTCCTGAAAATTGTCACCGCATTTGCGTGATTGATACGGAGACCACTGGCTTGGATACCGATGTTTGTGAAATCATTGAGTTGGGGTATCAAATTATTGAGTTTGATTCCTCTGGTCATTTTTATAAAGTGCTATGTTCTAAAAACTTTTTAAACGAACCCAAAGGTGAGATCAGTGCCGAAGTAACGCGCGTAACCGGCCTTACCTTAAGCGATGTAAAAGGCCACCAAATCCCTTGGGAGGAGGTAGAAGCGGATATTCAAGACGTTCAACTGTGTGTGGCACACAATGCAGGATTTGATCGCCCAATTGTTGAACGCTACAGCGAGGTGTTTGTCTCTAAAATATGGGGCTGTTCGGTCGCGCAAATTGATTGGGCGACATTGGCCGAAGTGGGCTCTAAAAGCCAAGAGTTTCTTTGCTGGAAGGTGGGGCAGTTTTTTTACCACGCCCACCGTGCCTTAGACGATGTACACGCCTTATGCCAACTGCTTTCACAACCCATCTCAACGGAACAAAAGCCCGCACTGAGCTTTTTATTGCAAGCAGTGCGTCAAAAAACGTCCTTAGTCAAAGCCTCTGGCGCGCCATTTGATGTCAAAGACGCACTGCGCAGTCGTGGCTACCGCTGGAACGCCAGTGCGCGTGTATGGCAAAAAGTGGTGGAGGATGCACTGTTAAAAGAGGAATTAGCTTGGTTAATTGAACACAATACACCTAACCCTACGGTGGTTAAATTAAAGGCGACGGACAGCTTTTCAATTCGTGCAAAGTAACCTGAGAGTAAGTAAGGGAATTTTTCTACTTTTGAAGCTTGTTATTTTATATAAACTAGGCATACTAAATCACTTAAAAAAAACAATACAAATTACCAACATAACAGGCATTAAACGCCATGCCTCTTACACGAGACCCCCCCTATGTTTTGTTCAAAAGAAAAAGCCGAAAACCGTTTATTAAAAGAACAGCTTGAAGAACTCACCGCTACTCAAGAAGCCTTTAGAGAGTGTTCAGCGGTGATTGTCTTTTCACCCGACGGTACCGTGTTAAGAGCCAACGATCACTTTTTAAACGTAGTGGGCTA
>JAKITH010000094.1 GCA_021648185.1 Thiomicrorhabdus sp.
CGCTCGTGAACTGGAAGAAGCCAGTGCGTATCACGATCGTGTGATCGCACAGGCGGTCGGTGAATCGTCTCGTTTTGTGAGTATTGTTAAAGAGTATCAAGCGGCACCTGAAGTAACGCGTAACCGTTTGTATATTGATGCGATGGCAACCGTACTGAGTAATACCAGTAAAGTCTTTGTGGGTTCTGACAGCAGTAATAATTTATTGTATTTACCGTTGGATAAGATGGTAAGCCAAGGGCAAGCAACCGTTCCGTTTGCGCCGACACAACAAGCCGCCCCGCTCAATTCAGGGTCAGTAGCCAATCGTCAACAAAACTCATCAACCGGTCAGAGAACAAATATTCGTGACATTTTGAAAAATAGGGAGCTACGTTAATGAAAGCGGTACTTGGAATATTAGGGGCTGCCGTCTTATTTGTGGGCAGTAACTCCGTTTACGTGGTCAACCAATGGGAAACCGGCGTGGTACTTCGTTTAGGAGAGATTGTAAAAGCAGATGTCGAGCCTGGCTTACACTTTAAAATGCCGTTTATCAATAACGTGCGAAAATTTGACTCCCGTCTACAAACTCTGGATGCTTTACCAGAACGTTATTTAACCAGTGAACAGAAAAATCTTGTGGTAGATTCATTTGTTAAGTGGCGAATTGTAGATGTCGCGACATTTTATACCACCATGAACGGGGACAATCGTCAGGCGGGTATGAAATTGGGGCAAATTGTAAAAGATGGCTTACGTGCGGAGTTTGGTATTCGTACGGTAAAAGAAGTCATTTCCGCAGAGCGAGTGGAAATCGCGAATAAAATTAAAATCAGCACGGCCATTGCCGCAAGCTCATTTGGTATTGAGATTGAAGACGTTCGTATTAAACGAATTGATTTAGCTAAAGAGGTCAGTGATTCGGTTTATCGTAGAATGGAGTCGGAACGTAACCGTGTTGCGAAAGATTTACGCTCTAAAGGGTCGGAAGCGGCTGAAAAAATTAGAGCCGATGCGGATCGCCAGCGCGTGGTTATCTTAGCGGATGCTTACAGTGAAGCGGAGATTCTTCGAGGTAAAGGGGATGCAAAATCGGCTGAAATTTATGCGAAAGCGTATAATTTAGATGCAGAGTTTTACTCTTTTTATCACAGTATCAATGCCTATAAGAACTCTTTTAACAGTAAGTCAGATATTTTATTAGTCGATCCTAAGTCAGACTTCTTTAAATATTTTAATCAATCTTCACAATAAAAATAGGATAGTCATAAGGTGGGGTCTCCCACCTTTTTTATGGTTATGTTAGAAACCACCTTAATTGCCGCCATTGCATTGGTCTTTATTATTGAAGGCATTTTGCCTTTTGTATTTCCGAATGCTTGGAAACGAATGATGACTGCCGCTGTTCAGGCCTCTGAAAAAGAGTTGCGCATCATGGGATTGATTTCAATTACCATCGGCATGGTGGTTTTAATGTTTTTAAGTGAATAACGTTTTGTGTTTTTTTCCTATTATAAAAATACATAACACCTCCCAAATTTAGTGACTAGAAAGAAGTAATTTAATGCAACAATCTACTTGGTTTACGCCAGACGGTTTAGAAGACCTTCTGCCCCCACAAGCCCAAAAACTGGAATATTATCGTCGTAAGTTGATGGATGGCTTTAACCTATCAGGATATGATTTGGTGTTGCCTCCCCTTGCAGAGTTTACCGACTCGTTATTAACGGGAACGGGACGCCACTTGGCAGTGGATACCTGTCGTTTTACCGATCAAGAGAGCGGAAAAATGATGGGCGTTCGTGCCGATATGACACCGCAAGTCGCACGTATTGTCAGTAATCGTTTAAAGGCCTCTGAAGGTATTTCGCGTTTATGTTATGCGGGTGAAGTGTTGAAAACACGCAATAACAAAGCGAAAGGATCTCGCAGTCCGATTCAGTTGGGCGCGGAACTCTTTGGTCACGCAGGCGTTGAAAGTGATATTGAAATCATTGAATTGATGCTTGAATCCATGCAAATGCTGAAGTTAGAAAACAGCAAAGTGAGTTTAGGGCATGTGGGCATTGTGGATGAGCTGATTTCACTTGCAGGACTGAATGAAGGGCAGGCTGCTCAATTGATTGATATTTTTGAGCGCAAAGCCTTACCGGAATACGAGCAATTTCTAGCGGAAACCACCTTGCCTGATAATGTTGCAGATGCCTTTGCTATCTTGTTGACCTTGTGTGGTGAGGCTTCTAAGGTGATTGCACAAGCAAAAGTGTGCTTGTCTCCCATCTCTTCTACCTTAAAAAATGCGGTAGAGCGTTTGGATGCGGTCGTCTCATTTTTAAGTACCATGCACAGTAACCCGATTCATTTAGACTTAGCCGATATTCGTGGTTATCAATACCACACGGGCATTATTTTTGCCTGTTACAGCGCCAATGGGTTTTTACTGCCGATTTGTAAAGGTGGGCGTTATGACAATATTGGTTCAGAATTTGGATTAGCCTTGCCAGCGACGGGCTTTAGCTTGGATTTACGTCTGGCATTGGATCTATTGGAATCGGTTAACCCCGCTGAAAAAGGCTGTATTTATGCACCATTGCAGGCCGATAAAACACTTCAAGAAAAAATTGTTGAATTGAAGTTATCGGGAATGAAAGTGGTTAAAGAGTTGGATATGAGTCGCTTGAATGCAGGGGATCAGTTTTTATCCAATACCCGTGGTCAGTGGATTGTTGAAACCGTTTAAGAATCATTAAGAGTAGGTAAAAAATAGCGTTATGTCAAAACGAAATATTGTGGTGGTAGGAACTCAGTGGGGCGATGAGGGAAAAGGGAAAATAGTGGATCTGTTAACCGACAGAGTCTCTGCTGTAATTCGTTTTCAGGGCGGTCATAACGCAGGGCATACCTTGGTGATTGATGGCCAAAAAACGGTGCTTCATCTGATCCCATCGGGTATTTTGCGTGAAGACGTTGAGTGTTTTATTGGTAATGGCGTGGTATTGGCGCCCGATGCACTGGATAAAGAGGTCACTCAGCTCGAAAAGACAGGATTAAAAGTACAAGAGCGTCTTAAAATCAGTGAAGCATGTCCGCTTATTTTAGATTATCACGTGGCCTTGGATGTGGCGCGTGAAGTGGCGCGTGGTAATAAAGCCATTGGTACCACGGGTAGAGGCATTGGTCCAGCGTATGAAGATAAAGTGGCACGCCGTGGTTTAAGAGCGGGTGACTTTAAAAACATGCAAACGTTTAAGGCTAAGTTGAAAGAGACATTGGCCTACCACAACTACATGATTGAACACTACTATAAAGCCGAACCCGTCTCTTTTGATGCGCTTTGGGCAAAGTGTGAACGTTACAGTAAAATGATTTTACCGATGTTGGCGGATATTCCTAACCTCATCGCCACTTACAATGCAGAGGGTAAAAACCTGATGTTTGAAGGGGCGCAAGGAACATTATTGGATATTGATCAAGGGACTTACCCTTACGTAACCTCTTCAAATACAACCGCCGGTGGCGCTGCGTCGGGTGCAGGAATTGGTCCGACCGAGTTGGATTATGTGCTGGGCATCACCAAAGCGTATGCCACTCGAGTAGGGGGTGGGCCTTTTCCTACTGAGCTTTTATATGACTGTGATGCCGATAAAGGCGACCCGATTGGTAAAGAGTTGGGTACGCGTGGTCATGAGTTTGGTGCTACTACGGGTCGTCAACGTCGTTGTGGTTGGTTTGATGCGGTTGCGTTACGTCGTTCAGCACAAATTAATGGTTTAACCGGCATGTGTTTAACCAAGTTAGACGTGATGGATGAGCTTAAGGAAATTCAAATTTGCGTCTCTTATGAGCAAAATGGACAAACCTTGCTGTTACCACCGTCCAGTGCTGAGGAGTATGAAACCTGTGTGCCAAATTACGTGACCATGCCTGGTTGGCAAACGTCTACGGTAGGGGTCGCATCTTGGGATGCTTTACCGCAGGCCGCTAAAGATTACATTCGCTTTCTTGAGAAAGAAGTGGGCGTGGCGGTTTCTATTTTATCAACGGGGCCTGACCGTTCGGAAACATTAGTGATTGCAGATCCATTTGCATAGCACTGACTGAATCGTTAGCATAAAAAAAGCCGAATCTTATTTGATTCGGCTTTTTTTATGCGCGTCTTAAAGATTCAGCACTAAGGGGGGGGAGAAAAATTATAGGTTCGCGTTGTACTCTACTTTAGACTGTTCATAGCGTCTTACAATATCATCAATTTGTTCTTGATCGTATTCACGTAAACCACTTAATACCATGGTTTTAAAGCCAGAACCAATTTGTTTACCCGCCTCAAGTATGGTGAATTCAATTCGAACTTGACCACGTTTTCCTTGCACTTCTAAGGTACTTTCTTTGAGCTCAAGTATAGGCTGAGAGCAGTTTAATTGCTCAAACTCAAACGCCATGCTTTCATAGATAACCATAGGGCGGCTAGGATTAATCATTACATTGTGTTGCTTCATTAACGGCACGAGAATGTGTGGAAAGCAGTGGCCTGAAAATGCAACATAGGCACGGGAGAAGGCTTCAATAAGTGTTGTATCATGCGTTATGTCCCCTTGGCGTGATGCCTCTAAGCAAGACTTATCATTTTCATCTATAACACTCAATTCACTTTCATCGGTATTAGGAATAGTAACCGCCACATTCTTACCAATCATTCCGGTGTAGTGGAACGACATTTTTTGAGACAATCCTTGATAGGCTAGTATCAGTGAAAATAATAGATCACCGGGTACACAAAAACGTTTAGAGTCGGGATTGTGTAAAGGGTTAAAATCATCAGAAATACCTTTTGCAAAGGTACTGCCTTGCTCCGGTGTAATATGAATAACTTGACCGTTGGCGGTCTTATGGCTGGTATGAAAAGGAGCTAAATACATGGTTTCTCTATTGTTGTTAAATAAGAAAAAAGAGAATCATACTGAAAAACAGCTCAATAATCATCTTTTCACGTAATTCAGATTAAACCTCATAAAAAAAACTAATGATTTCTATATAATATCTATAGAATAATTGACTCTTTGTGTCATTATGTTAAGCTTCGTTGCCCGAATTTTAGTGCTTTTTTTTACCTGAATCATGGGTTCAGGTTTATCTTTATTTACAACAGGCTAACGCATGAGTTCAATCACCTTTCTAAGTATTAATTTGCCA
>JAKITH010000095.1 GCA_021648185.1 Thiomicrorhabdus sp.
GAACAGGTGCTTCTACAACTGCTTCAGGAATGGCTTCTTGAACAGGTGCTTCTACAACCGCTTCAGGAATGGCTTCTTGAGTAGGAGTGTCCACTGTCTCGTTAGGCATTACTTCTTGAGTTGGCGTTGTAGCCATCGTTTCTGTCGGAGGGGTAAGGCCTGTTACCTCATTGACCACTTCTGGTTGTTCAGCAGGCGTGGGTTTTGCTTCAATGGTGTTGGGTGTAATGGAGTTGATTGACATCTCTTCCGCACCGGCCGGAGCACGTCGACGACTGTTGTAGCTACGACTGTTGTAACGGCTACGATGACGCTGGCCTCCTGCACGAGGTTTTTTGTTTTGATGGTTATTTTTGGTCTCAGTACTGGTGCTGGTATTATTTTCAGCGGTATCAGGTTGTGGTTTAGTGACCTCTTTCTCTTTGCGTGTATTGCGCTCATTATTAGGGCTACGGGTTGGTTTTTTGTGATTATCCGAAGCACTCTGAAGGCCATTGCTCGATGACTGAGTTGATTTTTTATCTTGATCGTCCGAAATTTGACGGCGATTGCGATGGGTACGGCGGTGACGGTTTTCATCACGACGATTGTTACGATTGCGTTGATGAGGGCGCTGTGGTCTTTTAGGTGTTTCTTCTGTTGGTGCTTCCTCTTCTTCCTTGCTGAATAGCGACGTCCAAATACGCGAAAATAGTCCTGGCTTGCTGGGTTCTTCTGTTGCTTTTGGAGCGGCTGGAGCGGGAGGGGCGGTTTGCTGTATGGCTTTTACCGCAGGCTCCTCTTTAGGTTTTGGTGCTTTTTGGTTTTGAGCGTCTTCTTGTTGCTGTGACTGCTCGGGTGTAATCATCTCTTTAATTTCATAGCTGGCATTAATGGGGGCTTCATCACCATTACGCGTGCGTTCTATAATGTATTGTGGGGTGGCTAAGTTTTCATTAGGCACAATCAATACATGTAGGCTATGACGGTCTTCAATTTTGATGATTTGATTACGTTTTTCATTGAGCAGGAAGGTGGCAACATCCACTGGAAGTTGTACCGTAACACGGCGTGTTTGCTCTTTCATGCTCTCTTCTTCAAGCAACCTTAAGACGGAGAGCCCAAGAGATTCTACACCACGAATGACACCAACACCGTGACAACGAGGGCAGACAATTTGAGTCGACTCTTCAATGGAAGGGCGCAGTCGTTGACGAGACATTTCAAGTAAGCCAAAGCGAGAGATTTTACCAATCTGCACACGTGCTCGATCGGACTTAACCGAATCGCGCATTATGTTTTCAACCTCACGTTGGTGTCTATTGGATTGCATGTCGATAAAATCGATCACCACAAGACCGCCTAAATCACGTAAACGTAATTGACGCGCAATTTCTGAGGCCGCTTCCTTGTTGGTATTAAATGCGGTGTCTTCAATGTCACTGCCTTTGGTAGCGCGACTGGAGTTGATATCAATGGCGGTTAAGGCTTCGGTAATATCAATAACGATAGAGCCACCAGAAGGTAGAGTGACTTCGCGCTGATAGGCGGACTCTATTTGCGATTCGACTTGAAAACGTGTAAATAAAGGAATGGTATCTTGATAAGGCTTTACCTTATAAACCTGCTGTGGCATGACGTGTTGAATAAAGTCACGTGCCTTATGAAAGACCTCCATGTTATCAATAATAATTTCACCAATATCTTGGCGTAAATAATCACGGATGGCTAAAATCACAATATCGGATTCTTGATGAATTAGGAAGGGAGCCGATTTCTCATTAGAGGCTTTTTGTACCGCTTCCCAGAGTTGAACAAGGTAGTCTACACCCCATTGAAGCTCTTCAGTGTTTTTGCCAACACCAGCCGTTCGGACGATGATTCCCATTCCTTCTGGGGTGTTTAAGTCGCGCAAGGTATCACGAATACCTGAGCGATCATCGCCTTCAATGCGTCTTGAAATACCGCCCGCTTTGGGGTTGTTAGGCATCATTACAACATACGGGCCTGCAAGTGTAATTTGAGTGGTGAGTGCTGCGCCTTTGTTGCCTCGCTCTTCTTTTTGAACCTGAACGATGATCTCTTGACCTTCTTTTAAGACATCGCGAATGGAAGGGCGACCTGATTCGGTTCTGTTTTTTGGAAAGTACTCTTCAGCCACTTCTTTAAAAGGTAAAAATCCGTGACGTTCTGAGCCATAATCAACAAAAGCGGCTTCTAAACTGGGTTCTACGCGGGTGATTCGGCCTTTATAAATATTGGCTTTTTTCTTTTGATGATGTGGAGTTTCAATGTCCAAATCATATAGGGTTTGCCCGTTTACAAGGGCGATGCGCGTCTCTTCTGCTTGAGTCGCATTAATGAGCATTCTTTTCATGCTTTTCTCTTTTTAGTTTTGCTGAGAAATACATTGAATAGGACAAAAGCGGACGAAAATGACGGGGGTATTAAATAATGAAAGATAGGGTGTAAAGATTGTATTAGGCAGCTTGTTACGACGAAAAAGTAGACGGTTTGGTATTGAACATACGAAGCTTAACAAGCACATGGAAGTAAGATAATAGGCAGGGCGCTTATGGGTTGTTCATAAGTCGCCCGTCTGTTTTATCTGTTGATCTTTATGAGATCGCCTATTTTTGCGGTATCTAATGCTGTTTTAGGGGTGTCGTTGTTCTATTTTTACTTTGCCATTGTAGGCTTATGAATTGCCGTATTGCAACTCATGGTAACGTCTTATTTTGGTGTAACACTGGTATTGAGCAAACACATGGAAGTGCTTTTTATTAGGCTGTTTGCTCTAGCCGGCAGACAATTGTCTGTTGTTTACAATAATTTTTAATATCTTTTTGTTATTTTATTGTCGTGATTTCCGTATCACTGTATTAGCGTCTTAGGAATTGGACTTTAAATCGTATTCTGCGCCAATCAATTTAAGGCTTTTGTCTTGTTCGGATGTTTTTCTCAGAGTTTTACGAATAATAAGAAATAGATCACTCGCTTTTTATGGAAGCATTTGGTTAATACCTGTTTTTAGCTGGTTTTTGTGAACCGCTGTTTTTCAGTGTATTTAAATGATCTAATTTTTATTGGTTGTTTAAAATTCTTTTTGTTCATCTTGACTTATTTAAGCAAGATATGACATCACTACAAATTTAGCCGTGCAAATATAGCACTCATTTTTACGCTATGCAATGACAATATGTTATTCAGGCTGTAAACTGTGGCAAAAATGTGAATAATCTGTGGATAATTTAAAAATATGGCAAATGTAAGAATGGTTGAGGTGACCGAGGAGGATGAAGGTCAGAGGGTCGATAATTTTTTGATGCGGCATTTACGAAAAGCACCTCGAACCTTAATTTATAGGATTATTAGAAAAGGTGAGGTACGGGTAAATAAAGGGCGAGTGAAGGTCAGCACCCGTTTAAAGTCGGGGGATATGGTGCGAATTCCCCCCGTTACTGTGCCAGAAAAAATAGAGGTTAATGAGTCCGATATCCCGCATGGTCAGTTAAAGCGCATTGAAGCCAGTATCTTGTTTGAAGATAAAGATTTGATGGTGATTAATAAACCCTCAGGTATTGCTGTGCATGGCGGTGGAGGGATGAACTGGGGTCTAATTGAGGTGGTTCGGATATTAAGGCCGTTGGCGAAACGTTTGGAGTTGGTGCATCGCATTGATCGAGATACCTCGGGTTGTTTGCTGATTGCTAAAAAAGCCTCAATTTTAAAAGACCTTCATGCTCAAATTAGAGCTAATAAGTTTGATAAACGCTATTTAGCCATTGTAATGGGGCAGTGGCCTAAGGGCGTACAAAAAGTAGATATCCCATTGCGTAAAGCGCATCTAAAAGAGGGCGGCTGGCATGTGTCGGTTGATAAAACGGGTAAAGAGGCGGTCAGTTATTTTAGGTTAGAGCAACATTTAAGCGGTTGTGACTTAATGACGGTTAAGTTAAAAACGGGTCGAACCCATCAAATACGGGTTCATGCCCTAGCGCAAGGGTGTGCGTTGTTGGGGGATGATCGCTATGGTGACCGAGAGGTGAATAAGCAGTTTCGTAAGCAGGGCATGAAACGTTTGGCGTTGCACGCTCAGTTTTTGGGGTTTACCCACCCCGCAACTCAGGAGTGGGTAGAGTTCGAAGCCCCGTTGTATTCTGACTTTAAGCAAATTATAAAAACATTAGAGAAAGTGAAGAAAGATGGCAAAAAAATATAAAGCAATTATTTTTGATTGGGATGGTACTTTGATGAACTCAGAGAATCGAATTGTTGCATCCATTCAGTATGCAGCCAAAGCTTGTGGTTTTCCAGAGCTGTCCCATGATGAGTCAAAGCAGATTATTGGATTAAGTTTAGAGAATGCTATTTTAGGATTGTACCCTAAAGCGGATCAGCACCAAGTAGTTGCAATGGCTGAGGCGTACACTCAGTTCTTTTTAGAGGAGTGTGATGTACCGATGGAGGCGTTTGATGGTGCAGAAGCACTGCTGTTTAATTTGAATCAGTCGGGGGTTAAATTAGCGATCGCGACGGGTAAGAGTCGTAAAGGGTTGAATCAGATCTTGAAAGAGAGTGGGTTTGGTGTCTATTTTGATATGACGCGTACTCCAGTGGAGTCGGCCTCTAAGCCAGATCCGTTGATGTTGGAGCAAATATTAGCGGAGTTTAATTTATCGGTAGACGAGGCGGTCATGATTGGCGACACCACCTTTGATATGGAGATGGCACAAAACATTGGAATGGATCGGGTGGCGTTGAGTCACGGAGTGCATCAGATGGAGGTACTTTCACCTTATAACCCCGTAGCAGAGTTGAACTCATTGCAAGAGTTGAATGAGTGGTTGTTGGCTCGCATTTAATTTTGAAGAGTGGGCTTTTTAAGCGGTAATTCATAGCCCATTTGATAGAAGATGCTGGTAAGTTCAATCAGCGGTAAGCCAATGAGTGCATTTGGGTCGTTGCTGAGAATTTTTTCAAAGAGGGTAATGCCTAACCCTTCCGATTTAAAGCTGCCGGCACAGTTTAAGGGCTGTTCAATTTCAATGTAATGTTCAATGACTTCTTGGGAGAGCTTCCTAAAGTGAACTTGGGTTGTATCCATGCAATCAAAAACCTGTTTTGTGGCGGTATTGATGACGCATAATCCCGTGTAGAACGT
>JAKITH010000096.1 GCA_021648185.1 Thiomicrorhabdus sp.
TAAGCCGCTAGGGAGTAGTTATTGTCGTTTGCAACTATAACATTTGAACTAAGATTTACGTGCATAGATCAGGCACGACATGCATCCTAAATTTCCATCTCCCTGTCGAAACCAAAACACCCCCATAGTTGGGAAGTCAATTGTGTTTGACTTGAGCTGAAATTTATTCAGTTGGGTATTATAACTTGTTTAATGGGGGGTAAAAGTGAAAATTCAAGTTATCGAGTGAGTTTCATCACTCGCGCTTTATCTCGGCTCCACTCGCGGTCTTTTTCGGTGGCACGTTTATCATGCAGTTTTTTCCCTTTGGCCAATCCAATGGTAAGCTTCACTTTACCGCTTTTGCTCCAGTGCATGTCTAATGGCACGACGGTTAGCCCGTCTTTATCCACTTTAGAGGTTAAGCGGTCGATCTCTTTGCGGTGCAATAATAGTTTTCTTAAGCGTAATGGATCGTGAAAACTGTGAGTTGAGGCGGTAATTAAAGGTTGAATTTGTGCCCCAAATAGAAAGGCTTCGTGATTTTTTAAGAGAATATAGCTCTCTTTAATGTTTACTTTGCCATCACGGATACTTTTGATTTCCCATCCTTGTAACGACAGGCCTGCTTCGAAGGTCTGATCAATGCTGTAATCAAAACGTGCTTTTTTGTTTTGAGCAATGGTGTTTGGACTGGATTTGTTTTTTGATTTTTTTGCCATGTTATTTGCCAGTGATCATTTTAATAAGTGGATTATAACAAACCGAAGGGGGGTAGAAAAAATTAGGTGAATGATTTGTAATCGTTTCAGAGCCGATTGTGGCTTTGGTATAATGAGGGCGCTAAATTTAACGCTTGAGTAATTTAATAGATGAAAAAAATTTCCCGAACGGCTTTGTTGCCTTATTCTGCTTTGCAGGTGTATAACCTGGTGAATGACGTGGCGTCGTACCCTGAGTTTTTGCCTTGGTGTGGTGCTGCGGAGGTGGTATTTGAAACAGAGAGTGAGATGGTTGCTAAAGTAACGATTGCCAAGGCAGGTTTGCAACAAACATTTGAAACCCGAAATCATTTGGTGCCAGGTGAACGCATTGAAATGCACTTAGTTGAAGGGCCGTTTAAGTACTTGAGAGGAGAGTGGGTATTTAAATCATTAGGCGAGGATGCCTGTAAAATTCAATTTGAGGTGGAGTTTGAGGTCAGTAGTGGCGTGCTTAATATGGCTCTGGGCACCGTTTTTGAACACATTAGTAGCACCTTGGTAGATTCGTTTTGTGAACGAGCAAAGGTTATTTATGGTTAGGGTTTTTTAATGGTGAAGACAATGCAAATTGAAGTGGCGTATGGATTGCCGGATGAGCAGTTTCTCTATACTGAACAGGTGAGTGAAGGCTGTACGGTAATCGCCGCGCTAAAAGCGTCGACGCTATTGATTGACTTTCCAGGGTTAAATCTCGATAAAGTGGGAGTTTTTGGAAAGTTAGTCACACATGATACAGTGTTGAGAGTAGGCGAT
Source organism: Thiomicrorhabdus sp. (assembly GCA_021648185.1). The sequence continues at coordinate 1,497 of JAKITH010000096.1, forward strand.
CGGATTGAGGTCTATCGCCCGCTTAAAGCCGACCCAAGAGATCGGCGGCGTAAGCAGGTGGAGCAGGCGCGTAAAGCGTCAAAATAAAAGGTATCTTTTAAAAGATACCTAAAAAGCGATGATCCTCTTCTAAAAGGATTGTTTTATCGCGCATTTTCCAGTTTTCGAGCATCTCATCTTGATCAAAATACACGACTAAGTGTTTGGTGGAGCCCGCATGTAAGTCGGTGTTTGCACTGTAAAATATGTACTCCCAATGGTTGGGGTTAAATGGGTCTTGACCCAATGGAGGGCCCAAAAGTTCTCTGACCTGTTTTTTGCTTAACCCCTCTTGTAAACTGGAAACGGCTTCTTGCGTCATTACGTTTCCTTGGGTAAGCGGGGCTTTATAAGGTTGAAAATAGGAGCAGCCTGAAAGCAGTACGATAGACAGTCCAATGGTTATAATTCGTTTTGAATGTAGAGATGTTTTATGCAAGTATCCCGCATTTACTGGGGTTTTTAACGAGCGTTTAGTGAATGGTTGCATACTCATTTTAATTCTTGTAATTAGATTATTTAAGGTATTATACACGCTAAGAAAGTTTATATTATGTGAATAAATTCACCAAATAAAAATCCATTTAAGTATGAGTTTGAATAATAAATAGAGGGTCAAATGAGCGGATCAGAGCTTAAAAAATTTGGGTTAAAAGTGACGCTGCCTAGGCTGAAAATTTTAGAAATTCTAGAAAGGTTAGATGAACAGCATCACTTAACCGCAGAGGACTTGTATAAAATCTTGCTTGAGCAGGGTGAAGAGGTCGGTTTAGCAACGGTTTACCGTGTATTAACTCAGTTTGAGCAAGCGGGCATTGTGCGTCGTTTGAACTTTGAGAATAACATCTCTATTTTTGAATTAGATACGGGCGACAATCACGATCACTTAGTCTGTGTTAAATCAGGTCAGGTCAAAGAATTTGTTGATCCTATCATCGAAGCTAGAATTCAAGAAATCGCCAAAGAAAACGGGTATAAGGTATCAAGTCATAGCTTGGTGATTTATGGTGAAATTCAAAATACAGAGTAGTGTTATCTAAATCCATGGATATAAAATTAAGAGTAAATCTGGACGTAATTTATACCCCCCCTCTATTTTTTCGTTGTGCATTTTCTAACATCTCTTTAGCGTGGTTTACGGTTTGTTCAGAGAGAGTAAGCCCTCCCATCATCCTTGCTAACTCTTCAACCCGTTGAATTGAGTTGAGTTCAATCACCTGAGTGTAGGTTTGTTCATTTAGAGTCTGCTTTTCAATGCGCAAGTGGCAGTCGCCATGCGAGGCCACTTGGGCAAGGTGGGTGATGGACAATATTTGTTTATGTTGTCCCAGTTGTTGCATTTTTTTACCCACCACTTCGGCAATACCGCCACCGATTCCCACATCAACTTCATCAAAAATTAAGGTCGGTAAGCTAGCCACTTCGGCAGTGGCAACTTGGATGGCTAGGCTAATGCGTGATAGCTCCCCACCAGAGGCGACTTTCGCGAGTGGTTGCAGTGGCTGACCTTTGTTGGCGGTAACATGGAACGCAACTTTATCTAGGCCACTGATGTTAGGAGTTTCTAAAGCGGTTAAACGTACTTCAAATTGACCATTAGGCATGCCCAGTGTTTGCATGCCGTTGGTTACGATTTGTGAGAGTTTTTTGGCGGATTTTTGTCGCGAGGTTTGTAACCGTTTTGCCTCCGTTTGAAATTGATCCCAAGCGTGTTCGATATTTTGTTTGAGTGATTCCAGTGAATATTCTGATTGAGTGAGTTCGGCAAGTTCCTGTTGTAACTGTTGCTGTTTGTCTGTCAGTTCCGAAGGGTCAATGTTGTATTTTTTGGCTAAACCAAAGAGTTGAGACAGGCGCTCTTCAATCTCATTTAAACGTGGAGGATCTATTTCAGTTGTACTGGCGTATTGCTGAATCTCTCCTGCGGCTTCTTGTACTTCAATTAAGGCACTGTTGAGTTGTTCGAGATTGCTTTGCAGTTGAGGACTGACGTCAATGATGTTTTCTAATGCCATTACGGCTTGATTAATCTGTTCTGTGGCACCTGCACGGCCTTCAATCGCTTCATAAGCGGTTTGGCAGGCGAGTTGAATTTCTTTGGCGTGCGACTGTTGGCGCTGTTCTTCTGATAAGGTTTCAAATTCGTTTTTTGAGGGCTGTATCTCATTAAACTCGGCGTTCTGAAAGTTTAATAGGTCGAGTTTATTTTGATGCTCAGCTTGATTTTTGAGTCGTTTTTCAAGCTGTTGTTGCAGGGTTTGCCAGCGTTGGTATTGTTGTTTGCACTGGATGACGAGTGGAGTGTGTACCGCAAAGGCATCCAGTAATTCAAGTTGTTTGGTGCTGGACAGCAATGATTGATGTTCATGCTGACCGTGAATGTCAATGAGCAGGTTGCCCAGTTTTTTTAGCTGACTGGCAGGCACAGGACGACCATTAATATACGCTTTAGAGCGTCCCTCTGGCGTTACGGTGCGTCTTAAAAAGCAGTCCTGTTCCTCATCCAATTCATGCGTTATTAACCATTTTTGTACGTTTGGCAGTGCCTCAATCGTAAATTGAGCAGTAACATCGGCACGCGGCGTGTTGTGACGAACCAAACTGCTGTCAGCACGTTCCCCCAGCGTTAAGCCTAACGCATCGAGTAAAATCGATTTACCCGCCCCTGTTTCCCCCGTTAAGGTGCTGAACCCCTTATGAAAGTTAAGGTGCAGTTTTTCAATTAGGGCTAAATTTTGAATGGTGAGTTCTTGAAGCATGAGTTTTTGTCTTGTGGTTAAAAATTAAAGTTTATCGCCCCAGTGTAACTTGGCACGCAAGAGTTCAAAATGATCGTGCCCTTTGGGGTGTAGCATTTTAATAAAGTGTTTATGGCGCGTTACACGCGTTCGGTAACCTGCAGCAATGGTGTAAGAGACTTGGCCGTCACAGATAATATTTGCCGTTCCGTGGCAGTGGTCTGCATGGGGTCGTAGTTCAATCACGCTGTTACCAGAGATTACATAAGGGCGCGTGCTCATCGTGTGCGGATTGATTGAGACTAAGCTTAATACATCCAATGAGGGGTCTAAAATCGGCCCCCCTGCGGATAAAGCGTAAGCGGTTGAACCTGTGGGGGTGGAGATAATCATTCCATCGGATCGTTGACTGTTTAAAAAACGGTTGTCCACAAACGTTTCAAACTCAATCATGCGTGGCGAGTCGGTTTTATGAATTACCACGTCATTAAAAGCGAGCTGGTCAAACAGTTTTTCATCGCCTTTATAGATGGTCACTCGAATCAAGTTGCGCTCTTCGGATTCGTAAGAACCTTGTATCATTTCGTCAAGGGTATTGAGCATGTCTTTAGGGGATATGTCGGTTAAAAACCCTAAGCGACCAAGGTTGATGCCTAATATGGGGATTTGTTGGTCAACGATTGAGCGTGCGACATCTAAAAAAGTACCGTCTCCGCCTACCACAATGGCAACGTCAACTTGTTTGGCCATTTGATCTCGCTCGATGATTTCAACATCATAGCGCGTTTGAGGCAAGTCATGCCAAGAAGCAGAGTCTAG
>JAKITH010000097.1 GCA_021648185.1 Thiomicrorhabdus sp.
GGAACCCCCTTTAGAGAAAATCAAACTCAACGAATCTAAATCATTCGTTGCAGCACTGTTTAATAACGCGCTGTCCAATACCAGCTTTCCTTCACGATCAAATGAGATTCCTACCGAGGCTAAGGTATTTGGATCGGTTAATTGAGGAATCGTGCCACTCAATGAATCCCTTAACTGCCCCTTTAAATCCCGTAAAACCGAACTTCCTGATAAATCACCAAAATAATCAAATTCGGATGACTCTTCTTCTGCTGCCGTTAATGTTCGATAAGAACCTAAATCCGTTAAAATGGTATCAAGCTGGTTATACACCTCTACAAAGTTTGTAATGGAGTCCACTACTTTTTGTGAATCCGATGCCACACTCACACTTTGCGCTGTCGTTGATACAGAGTTTAACTGAATGCTCAACCCATCAATTAGATGACTAAAATCATTGGTGCTATTTGCAACATGCAATCCATTAATGGTCATTACGGCATCTCTGGCTTCACTTGTCGTGGTCATGCCATTGACATCAAAGTCAGCCAATCCCGATAATGTAATGTTAGACGCGGCACCGGTATTTTTAGACGTAAACATGATTTGATACTGGCCACCGTTGTTTACAACCGCTGCATTTACTCCGTAGTCACCATTATTCACAATGGCCTGCAACCCTTCCAAGGTGTTATTGGAGGCATCAATCACAATGTCTTTTGTCTGCCCCCCTACACCAATACTCAATGTACCTGTTGAAATGGTATCCGAAGCGGAGCTATACGTTTTATTAGACACAATCGTGTTCGCCTGTGCCAACTGCTTAGACTCAATTTGATAGGTTCCTGCAACCGCCCCACCCGTAGCTTGCACCGACACAACCGACTCATCTGAAGAGGAGGCCGTTCGCGATTCAAAAAGAGTGGGAGACGATAATTCAACAAGATAGGAGTTAAATGCCTGAATATTGGTTTCTAGGTAGGTGAGTGCGCCCAACTCTGTATTGGTTTTTTCTTCTTTTTTCTCTAAAATGGCACGCGGCCCTGCCACACCAGCGTCGGCCATGACCTTTGCCATATTGCCACTATCAAATGTACTGTTTGTTAGGCTATTTAATAACGTAGTACCAATTTCATTTGCCATGACTCAACTCCTCGTTCGTTAGGCATTTTTTAGAAAGACTTCCAAGCACTAAAAATGCCAACACCTTGTTTTAGACTTCTGTTATCTTAAGTCATCGGCTCATTCAAAAAAAACTTTAGAAAAATAGATGCACAAGGATTGTATCAGTTAAACCTTTGCACGAAAGGGGCGTGCGCGAGAAAAGGTCTCTCAGTAACGATTTAATTTATCCCGCTCTCAAAGACAATATTTGAGCGATACTCTTCTCTTCTTGATAGCGAATAAAGGCAAGCTCTTTAAGTTGAATCGCGATCATTGACATTCTATCAGCCAATTCATTACCTTCAACACCCACGTGACCATTCACATGCAGTACCTGAACCTTATTTTTAATCGCTTGGTAACGTTCAAACATCTCTTGAATCAAGCCTAGATTTTTAATCTCACCTCCTGCCTTAGTCCAACCCTTTTTTTGCCAGCCTACTGCCCATTGGATAATGCACTGAATGGCGTATTTTGAATCGCAAAAAATAGCCACGCTGTGCCCTTGTTCACTTTCTGTTTGTGCCAAGATAAATGCTTGGTTTAATGCATTCAATTCAGCGGTGTTATTGGTTCCAGCGGGGTTGTAACAGCCATACCACAAAGATTCTAATGCGTCATCACGATACACCGCCATACCTGATCCTGCTTTACCGGGATTAGGATCACAACCGCCATCGGTATAAATTTTAACGTTGATGGGCATTTGAGCAATCTCTGCGGCTGTATAGGTTTTAACGCCGTTTGCGGTTGATTTTTTTCTACCCCCCCCTATTTTTTTATCCGTACCCTTTGTGCTACTTGAACGCCCTGTTTTAAAGGCCTCTTCTGCTTCACTTAAAGTAGGAAATGACTTGTATTTTGCACCCGCAAACTTCTCCACCTGCTGTTTACAACTGTTCCAGTCACGGTAAATCCCTGGCGTTCGACCTTGCCAAACCACGTAAAACTTTTTGGCCATCTTAGTTTCCTTCAGCCATTCGTAAACGCTCTTGACGCATCTCTTCTTCGGCCAATACGGCTTTAATCTCTTCTAAAACAGAATCGACATTCGCGGCTTTTTCTTTTATGTGGTACAACCCGGTCAGCTCCAAATCAAGATGTAAATCGCCCGCTTCAAACAGTGCCCACATCTCTTTGGCGTACTGTGTTTTTAATAGTTCTGGTGCATATTGAGCGTAGTAGTTAGTGATGTTATCGACATCACGCGTTAACATCCGCTTAGCACTATTATTGGCTGCAGCGTCCACCGCTTGAGGCAGGTCAATAATAACGGGGCCATACTCATCAACCAACACATTAAACTCCGATAAATCGCCATGAATAACGCCCACACACAGCATTCTCATAATGTAGTTCATTACGATCGCGTGATCTTCTCGTGCTTGTTCAGCGCTCATGGAGATATCATTTAAACGTGGGGCAATATTCCCTTCTTCATCGGTAATCAACTCCATGAGTAACACGCCATCAAAACAGCCGTAAGGCTCTGGTACTCTGATGCCGGCATTGGCTAATTTATACAGCGCGTCTACTTCGGCGCTTTGCCAAATGGTCTCTTGCTCTTTACGGCCAAACTTAGAGCCTTTTTGCATGGCTCTGGCTCGACGGCTATTACGAACTTTTCGCCCTTCTTGATACTCAACTGCTTTTTTAAAACTGCGTTTACTGGCTTCCTTATATACTTTGGCACAACGAATTTCATCGCCACAGCGCACTGAAAAAACATCGGCCTCTTTGCCGCTCATTAACCGACGAATGACTTCGTCAACTAGCCCATCCTCTACCAGAGGTAAGATTCGTTTAGGTGTTTTCATACAGAGTATTTTCCCCCTACTCTCTGGGAGGCTATCCGAGAACTAAAAACCAACTGTAAAAATATTACATCACCCGTAGGGGCAATCCATTGTGGTTGCCCTGGTTGGTCAGCTATTTAACAGGCCACCCACAAGGAGCATCGCTATTTTTGTTAAAATTCTAGTTCTCGGACAGCCTCCTAGCACTGTCTAATTTCTATTTCTGTTTTCAGTTGCTGATTTTACAGGAATTCAGGAGTTTTTAGGTAATCTTAAAAAAGATGTGCATAAAAAAAGCGCTTAACGCGCTTTTTTAAACACTTACATTTTACGATGGTCATTAATCAGCGCACTGATTCCATGCCATATAAGACCCTAAATTATGCACCTCTTCAAATCCTTGAGAGGTTAAAATTTGCATCGCCATGTGAGAGCGTTGACCAGAACGACAAAACACCACCACCGGAAGCGTTTTACTCAACTTGTGAACCCCCATATAATCAATACTTTGCAAAGGGATGTTAATTGCACCAGGCAATTTACTGCTTTCAAACTCTTCTGGCGTTCGAACATCCACCAGCTGTGCTTCCTTCTCTTTAATTAAACGCTTTGCATCTTCACACGGAATAAACATAACCAATCAATCTCCTAAAATACGCCAAAAAAATTTTAGCCTTTTAAATTTCGTTGCGTAATATACCTTAATTACTTCAAAAACCTAAATACGAATCATATCAGAGATCAATAATAATAAGTAAATGTTATTGATTCAAAAGGGCTTATACCGTGATAACTTTACGTTATAATAATTGCCATTAAAAAATGACTGAACTTATCGCAAAGGAACTTCGCACATGCAACTGACAGAACTCACCGCAATCTCCCCTATTGACGGCCGATACGGCGCTCGTTTAAACAATCTTAAAGAAATATTCAGTGAGTTTGGTTTAATTAAAAACCGAGTAAAAGTGGAAGTGTTTTGGTTGCGTATGCTAGCCAACCACCCCGGCATTGCCGAAGTGCCTAAGTTAAGTGATGAAGCCGAGCAACACCTATTAAAACTGGTGGACGAGTTTTCAATGGAGATGGCGCAACGTGTTAAAGAGATTGAGCGCACCACCAATCACGATGTAAAAGCGGTTGAATACCTTATTAAAGAACATTTTGGTGACAACAAAGAGCTTAACGCCATTGCCGAATTTGTTCACTTTGCCTGTACTTCAGAAGACATTAACAACTTAGCGTATGCGTTAATGCTTAAAGATGCGCGTGAGTTCAACATCATTCCTGAAATGGACAAACTCATTGATAAAATTGCCGAAATGGGCGTTGAAATGGCCAACATTCCCATGATGGCACGAACTCACGGTCAACCTGCCTCGCCAACCACCGCAGGTAAAGAGTGGGCCAACGTAGCCTACCGTTTGCAACGTCAAGCCAAGCAACTAATGAACGTTCAAATCATGGGTAAAATCAATGGCGCAACCGGTAACTACAATGCACACCTTGCTGCTTACCCTGAAGTAAATTGGTATGAGCTGTCTGAACAGTTTGTCCTAAACCTAGGATTAGCTTGGAACCCTTACACTACCCAAATTGAGCCACACGACTACATTGCCGAATACTTCCATGCCATGTCTCGTTTTAACACCATTGTGATTGATTTTGATCGTGACGTTTGGAGCTACATCTCCGTCGGCTTCTTCAAACAAAAAACCGTGGAAGGTGAAATTGGTTCCTCCGCCATGCCGCATAAAGTCAACCCGATTGATTTTGAAAACTCCGAAGGGAACTTAGGCTTAGCCAATGCCATTTTTGAACACCTTGCGATGAAACTGCCCATTTCAAGATGGCAGCGTGACTTAACCGATTCGACCGTATTGCGTAACTTAGGCGTAGGCATCGCACACACCATGATTTCACTGCAAGCGACCATGAAAGGGTTAGGAAAACTGGAAGTCAACGCACAAGCGATGGCCGATGATTTAGACCGTAACTGGGAAGTGCTTGCCGAAGCGATTCAAACCGTTATGCGCCGCCACGGCTTTGAAAAGCCTTATGAAAAATTAAAAGATTTAACCCGTGGTCAACGTGTAAATCAAGAGATCATGCAAAACTTTGTCGAC
>JAKITH010000098.1 GCA_021648185.1 Thiomicrorhabdus sp.
ATTAGTCGCATTGGCTATCCGCAATGGGTTCGTAACTTAGCCATCGCCATTGGAAACAGCCATACATTACCCGCTCACAACACCATTAATGCATTACAACACCGGATAGGAAAATTAAGCGCTCTCGTAGATGACCATATTTTATGGGCCATCTTCCAACACAAAAAAAGATCTTTATCTAGCAAAAAACACCCTGAAAGCCCGATAAAACACACCAAAGATACGCCTAATCAACACTCTAGACAAAAGCCGTTTCATGCGCCAAGATATTACCTTCCATTTATAAAGCGTTAAATGACATAGCACCAATTCCATACAGAAATGTGGCTAAAAAATGAAATGGCTTATTAAAAGAACGGTAATCACTAGGCAAGCTCATGAAACATTCCGCTAAAATTCTTGCAGGATTAGCAATCATTGCCTTTAGCATCGTCCTCTATTTAGACACAAGACAACCTTGTGACATGCATCAAACAGAGCATCAACGCGTATTGTTGTCTCACGCCACCTTTCAACAAGAGCCCATTACCCCTATTCCAGAGCAACTTCCGCTCAATAGTCTAAAAGTCCTGCTCGGTGAAAAATTATTTCACGACGTCAATTTATCACACGATAACACCCTTTCATGCGCCTCCTGTCATGATCTTAAAAAAGGCGGAACCGATGGATTACCGCTCCCCATTACTGCAAAAAACCAAAAAAACCAACTCCCCAACCACCCAGTATTCAATAGCCCTACCGTATTTAATAGTCGCTTTAATTTTGTTCAAGGTTGGGAAGGAAACGCTCGAACCTTAGAACAACAAGCGGCGATTCCACTCTTTAATACCTTTGAGATGGGCAATACCAGCTGGTCAAAAATTCTAAAGTACCTAAGCCAATCACCCAACTACCAAACCCTGTTTACACAAGTTTATGGCACCTCTACCATTAAAGGGGAGCATGTACTGAACGCCATTAGTGAATTTGAACGCTCATTAATCACCCCCAATTCACGCTTTGATCTGTTTTTAAAAGGGGACAAACAAGCGCTCAGCGCCTATGAGCGGGATGGCTATCAACTTTTTAAAGATCGAGGATGTATTTCATGCCATCACGGCATCAATATTGGGGGAAATATGTTTCAAAAAGCAGGTATTTTTAAACCTCTATTTGAAAACGCTGCCTACATGAATAACAACCAAAAACTCTTTAAAGTCCCCTCTTTAAGAAACATTGCCCTTACTGCACCCTACTTTCATGACGGCTCAATAGAGACATTGGAAGAAGCGATTGATCTCATGGCGAAACATCAGCTAGGCATTACCCTCCTTCAAGATGAAAACAATAAAATTCAAGCATTTCTAAAAACCTTAACGGGACAATACAAAGGTCAACTTTTGTCAGATGAATAACCTAACTCAAAAATCACGTCATATCTGCCCAAAATATCTATGTAACCACTATAAGCAGTGGAGCGTAATTGCCATCAGTCTATTTTTCATCCTGTTTTTATTTCAAAAGACCTTTAACCCCTTGCTAGAGCAACGCAGTGAAATTCTATCTGACAGCTTTTTTGTCAGTGAGTTACAGTACGCGATTCTAAAAAACATTTCCATGAATCAACTGAATAACAGTCAATCGTTTGACTCACTCAACCATCAAGTCAACACCTTAAAACAGACCTTAAAATCACTCAAAAAAAACCCTGCCATAGAACAGTATCCTGACTTAAAGCAAAAGCTTACTGAGTTAATCAACAGCGCACACCAGCAACGCCATTTAATTGAACAATTTAAAACGAACCACTCCGTTTTACAAAACTCATTGCACTTTTTTCCATCGGCCTATGAGCACTGCATTGATTCCCTTAAGACCCTTCCAAACCAACAGACACTACTTGCTGAACAGCTAAAAAGTACCTTAATTGCGGGATTGATGATTATACAAAATAGCCATTCAGGTCGCCTGACTCAACTGGAAAAAGCATTAAATAAGCTCGAACAACAAACACCGCTTACCGAAGCTTGCCAAATTTTTATTCAACACAGCCATTTAATTTTAGAGTACACCCCCAAAGTACACCAAATACATAACCAACTCTCACAATTAAAAATTGACCAAAAAATACACGCCTTCTATACCCAGCTTGAAGCCAGCACGGCACAAGTCATGGCAAAAAATCAAACCTACTACCTGATTATTTTAATTTTTACTATTTTCTTGCTCATTTACATTGGCATTACGTTAACCAGCTTATTTCGATCTAATCAAAAATTAAAAATGACGTTAACCTCTCTCTCCGAAAAACAAGCACTGTTTGAAGCGCTGGTTAAAGCCAGCTCGGCCATTACTCAATCAACAAACAAACAAGACTTATATCAACAAATCACCAATATTGCGACACAAGAATCTCTATTTGATGCCTGCTGGATTGGAGAGGTTTCATCTGAACAAACAGTTATACCCGTCGCCTACGCAGGCAAAGGTAAAGAATACTTTAAAGAGCTTGTTATCCCTTTGGACTCAACAGACATTAAAAACAGTGGTACCGTATTAGAGTGTTATTTGCACAAAAAACCCATTATCACAAATCATTATCCAGAACGAATGAAACATACCTCTTGGGCCAAGCTCATTCAAAAATTTGGCATCCAAGGTAATGCCACACTGCCTATTATCATTGACGATCACGTTATTGCAATATTAGTGGTCTACACCCAAAAATCCAACTTTTTTAATAAAGACAATAATGAATTTTTATTCCAATTACTTCATGACATTTCGATCGCTTTAGAGCGTTTTCAAGCACAAGAAGAGCAAGCGCTATACCAACAAAACCTAGCCATCTCCGCCATTGCATTCGAAAGCCATGAAGCGATGATTATTACCGATAAACATGCTCAAATTATTCGCAGTAACCAAGCCTTTAATGAGTTAACCGGTTACACACAGCAAGAGGTCTTGGGAAAAACCCCAAATATTTTAAAGTCTGAACTGCATACACTCTCTTTCTATAAGGCATTATGGGAGAAAATTTACACGACAGGTGCGTGGCAAGGTGAAATATGGAATCGAAAAAAAGATGGGACACTCTACCCCTGTTGGCAGAGTATCAGTGCCGTATTGGATTCAAAAGGGCGTGTAACACACTATATTTCGCATGCCTTAGACCTCACTAAAGATAAAAAAGCGCAGCGTGAAATAAACCGGTTAAATTATCACGATAAACTGACGAACTTACCCAATCGAAGCCTCCTAATTGATCGACTTGAGCAAGCACTGTCTCAGAGTCACCAGTACTATAGTGTTCTGATTTTAATCAATATTAACCGCTTTAAACTGTTTAATGATTCGCTAGGACACTCTGCGGGTGATGAGCTGTTAATAAAAGTGGCTCAACGCTTACAAACACTCGATTTTGAACACATCACCAACCTGTCCATTGCTCGAATCGGAAATGATGAGTTCAGCATTACCTGCTTAAGCCAAACCGCCTCATTAGAAGAAGTTCTGCTACTGGCTGAACACATTGCACCTGAGATTCAACGTAAACTAGCAGAACCGTTTACCATTCAAGAACAATCTGCAATGATTGACATCAGCATGGGAGTCACTCTGTTTACCCCCTGCAATAAAACGGCAGAAGCCCTCTTACAAGAAGCCAACACGGCGCTCGATCGCGCCAAAAAAATAGCCAAGCAAACGGCACAAAGCACCATTCAATTTTATGATTCCAGTATGCAACAACAAACGAAAGATCATTTAAAGTTAGAAAACCAGTTGCGTACCGCATTAACCAATCAAGAGTTTAGACTGCAATACCAACCTCAAATTGCACTAAAATCAGGTGCTATCATTGGCGTAGAAACGCTAATTCGCTGGCAAAAACAAGACGGTACCTTAGTCCCCCCCAACGATTTCATTCCTGCTTTGGAAGAGAGCGGGTTAATTATTCCCGTTGGAATGTGGGTTATTGAAAAAGCCATTACTCAAGCACTTAGAATACATAAAACACTTCCTGACCTGACCATGTCCATTAACTTATCGGCGATCCAATTTAATGACAAAGAGCTTATTAACAAAGTTCAATCACTACTAGAAGAGTATCAATATCCCCCAAAACTACTGGAATTTGAAGTCACAGAAAGTCTATTAATGTCCGACATTGAAGAGACCATTAAAAAACTCAATGCTTTTGCTGATTTAGGCATTAAAATTGCCATTGATGATTTTGGTACAGGCTACTCTTCGTTGGCGTACTTAAAACGCTTTCCGGTCAGTAAGCTCAAAATTGATAAGGCCTTCATTGATGACATCACTCAAAGCAACAGCAGTGATCCCGCCATTGTTCAAGCCACCATTCAGATGACCAAGGCGCTTGGCATTACCACCATTGCCGAAGGGGTCGAAGAACAGGATCAACTGGATATATTGAATAAAATGGGATGTGATGAAATTCAAGGGTATTTTTTCTCAAGACCCCTTGCACCCAATGACTTACAAGACTTTATTTTAAAGCATATGGGAACGGGATAAAATAGATATACCCAAACTGCATTTTCAAGTAGTTTGGGTATAAACACGTTTCTTTTGTCGCTTGGCACGTAACCAGCCGAGCAACGCAACCCCGCCAACACTGAGCATCACTAAGCTAAAAAAATTCGGAGTATTCGATTGAACAGGTGTTTGAGCAATTGCTGGCAACGCTAAGTGTACGGGTAAGGGATTGAACGTTATCCCCTTCTCTTCCTTTGGAAAGTCGCTTAAAAAGGTATTAGGAAAGGTAACCCCTAAGTCATCTAATGACACATTTCCTGTTGGCCAACGAATGACATTCTGTACCGACACACCCGTTTCGTCAAAACGGGTATCTAATCTGGCTTGCGCATTATCCAATCTAAAAGGCAGAGAAAGACCATTTTCAGCTATTAAAGGAAGCCTCCACTCCGCCGTTGGCTGACCAACACTTTTTATATCACTCTGTATTGTTTTTTGAGTGCTTTGACGGTCTAAATCTAAATTTAAATACCCTTGAAGTAAGGTCGAATCAAATGGACTT
>JAKITH010000099.1 GCA_021648185.1 Thiomicrorhabdus sp.
ACGTACCTTATCGCAAATGTTATTGCGTGAGGTGAAAGACCCTCGTTTTCAAAAAATGACGATTACGGATTGTAAAATCAGTAAGGATTTAAGTGTGGTTCGAGTGCATTTTGCCCTGATTGGGCATAATGAAGGTGATCCTGAAATTAAAGAAACCTTGGATGCACTCGAAAAAGCCACTGGCTTTTTTAGAACCGAATTAGGTAAAAAGCTGCGCTTGCGTATCGTGCCCAATATTCGCTTCTTTTATGACAATGTGCCTGAGCATGTTCAGCATATGGAAGATTTGATTAATAGGGCATTGAACTCTTAGGTTTTTTTATGGCACAGTTTAAACGACCCCCTAAAAAACACATTGACGGCATTATTTTACTTAATAAGCCTGTAGGCCCCTCTTCAAATGGTGTGTTGCAAACCGTTATGCGTCTGTTCAATGCTAAAAAAGGCGGGCATACGGGGGCGCTAGACCCGTTTGCAACGGGGTTATTGCCCATTTGTTTGGGAGAGGCTACAAAAGTATCAGGGCTTCTTCTCGATTCCGATAAGCGCTACACCGCCACGCTTAAGTTAGGCGAGAAAACCGATACAGGCGATAAAGAGGGTAATGTCATCAATACATTGCCTATTCCGGCATTAACAGAGTCGGATATTTTGATGGTATTGGAGCAGTTTACTGGGGCCATTGAGCAAGTTCCACCCATGTATTCAGCACTCAAGCATCAAGGAAAGCCGCTGTATTATTACGCGCGTCAAGGCATTGAAATAGAGCGTCCGGCACGCAGTATTGTGATTAAACAGCTTGATTTAATCTCGTTTGATAATAATGTTTTAGTGTTTGATGTATTGTGCACCAAAGGCACTTATGTACGTACTCTTGGTGAAGACATTGCCCAAGCCCTTGGTTCAATCGGCCATTTAACCGCACTGCATCGCACCCAAACGGGTGAGTTGAGAGGTGAAAATATGTTAACGCTGGAAGAGGTTGAAGCACAGCAAAGATCCGCCATTCAGCCAATTGACATTGCGTTAACGCATTTACAACGATTGGATTTATCCAAAGAAGAGGTGGACTTGATTCAACACGGTCAAATGCTGCCTTATCCAAAACCAGAAACCGAGTTTGTTCGGCTTTATGATGCGGGAGAGTGTTTTGCGGTAGGCGAATGGTCGGATAAAAAGCAAATGTTAAAACCCAAAAGAGTGTTTAATTTGCATTTAGCCAAAGATGAGCTTGCACTGGAGCAGAGTAATGTTTCTTAAACAAGCGGACGGTATTTTAGATTTAAGAACAAGTGCGGAATATCAAGCAGGGCATCTTAAAGGAGCTACATGGTTACCATGGGATGTTTTACCCGACAGCTTAAATGAACTGCCCGCCACACCCGCGAGCCTTTTCTTAGTCGGCAGCAAGCCGGCGATTGAAACGGCCAGTGTTTTTTTAGATTTAAAAGGCTATAAAGTAAACGGCTCTTTAGTCATTGAAGACGATAAAACCATGCAGAAATGGGCAGAAAAACTGTCAGATCAAGTCGTTTCAGGACGAGAATCAAAACAATTATGGTCGCCAACCCCCCTGCTAAAAGAGTGGCTGAATCTTCTGGAGGAGAGGGGGATAAATCCTAAAGCGCTTAAGCCTCGTTTAACCGCGTTAGATATAGGTTGCGGTGGCGGGCGAGATGCGGTTTTTTTGGCCAAACATGGCATTCAAGTATTGGGCATTGATCAAGAAGCACGGGTGTTAAAGAGAGCCAAACAGTTGGCCAGCCGAACAGGTGCCTCGGTTAAGTTTAAGTGTTGTGATCTAAAGAAAGTAGGTTGTTTTCCAACATCGCTATTTGATGTGATTACCGTCGTGCGTTATTTAAATAGAGACCTATTTTCTAAAATAGATACGGCACTTTCCCCCGGAGGTTATCTTATTTATCAAACCTTTGCAGAAGGGGCTGAAGCATTTGGTTCGCCTAAAAACCCTAACTTTATTTTAGCGCATGATGAATTGCGTAAAGTTTTTTCGGATTATCAAATTATTGTTGATAGAATAGATAAATTAGAAGACGGTCGTCCAGTGGCCTCTTTCATTGCCCAAAAACCTTTGTAAGGAGATTGTATGTTAAATATATCAACGGATGAGTTATTTAGTTTTTTTCAAAAGCACCTTATTTGTGAGTCATTGACCAAGCAAGAAGTGGGTCGTTTAATCCATTACCTGAAAGATAAAAAGTATGATGCAGATGAAGTGATTTCAGATGCGGGAGAAATTGGTGAATCACTTGGTTTTATTGTAAAAGGTAAAGTTGTTTTTTGCAGTGCCGATGCCGAACACACCAATGTAGGTAAGCAAGGGTCAGGTACATTGGTGGGTGAAATGTCCTTTTTTGATCGCAAACCTCGTAACTTAAGAATGGCGGCGGGTAAAAAAGGCGTGCAAATTTTTATGTTAACGCGTCCTATGTATGACCGTTTAAAAGTTGAAGAGCCATTTATTGCGGTAAATATTCTTGAAAATGCCATTGTGAGTTTAGATAACTTGGTTCGACACATGGGGGATGATATTTCAGCATTAGGCCATTATGTACACGGGTTTGGTAAACGATAAAACAGTTGTTTTAGCGTTTAAAATGAGTATAATGTGCCGACTCGTTTCTATCATCGGTTGTGGAGGCGAGTACATCATTAAAACCGATTATTGGAGAAAAGTATGTTTAACGCAGAAGTTAAAGCAAAAATCGTTGCAGAATACGCAACAAAAGAAGGTGATACTGGTTCACCAGAAGTTCAAATCGCACTTTTAACTGCGCGTATCAAGTACTTAACAGAGCATTTTAAAATTCACAAACAAGATAACCATTCACGTACTGGTTTATTGCGTTTGGTAAGTCGTCGTCGTAAACTTTTGGATTATATCCATAAGAAAGACGGTGAAAGATACTTGTCTATTATTAAACGTCTAGGCCTACGTAAGTAAGCAAACACGTTTAAATTTAAAAAACCCTGCAATGCAGGGTTTTTTTTTGTCTAAATAAACCTCGTATAAATCATTCACAAAGTGCAAAGGCCATTAAATAAAGAGTAGAACCCTAATCCGCAGATAGAAACACGAGAGCTATGTAAGCTCTTGATTCCACAGCAAAACAAAAAATAACCGCCGAACCTATGGGTGCGACTCATATTTTTTCTTTCACTGTGAAACCAATATCTTACACATCCTTTCGCATTTTTATCTGCGGATTAGGGTAGAATGGCAGGGTTAAATTTACTGCACAATTCAAAAGGAAATTTTATGGCCAAGATTACAAAGTCATTTCAGTATGGCAATCATCAAGTAACGTTAGAAACCGGTGAAATTGCACGTCAAGCAGACGGAGCCGTGATGATTGGTATGGGAAATACCCGTATATTAGTGACTGTGGTTGCGGCCAGAACAGCAAAAGAAGGACAAGACTTTTTTCCATTAACGGTAAATTATCAAGAAAAAGCCTATGCGGCAGGAAAAATCCCTGGTGGTTTTTTAAAGCGTGAAGGGCGTCCTTCTGAAAAAGAGACCTTAACCTCACGTTTAATTGATCGTCCTATTCGTCCGCTCTTTCCAAAAGGCTTCAAAAATGAAGTACAAGTCATTGCCACAGTAGTGGCTTTGGATGCTCAAGTGGGTACTGAAGTGGCTGCGATGCTGGGAACGTCTGCGGCGTTAGCCATCTCAGGTGTGCCATTTTCAGGCCCTATTGGTGCAGCCATTGTGGGATATTCAAACGATCAATATGTGTTAAACCCAAGTGCCGAAGCCCTGCAAACCTCCGATTTAGAGTTGAGTGTTGCTGGTACCAAAGACGCAGTCTTAATGGTTGAGTCAGAAGCGTCAGAGCTGTCAGAAGAGATTATGTTAGGTGCGGTGATGTTTGGTCACGCCCAAATGCAAACCGCCATTGATGCCATTGCAGAGTTTGCGGCTGAAGCAGCCAAGCCCGTATGGGATTGGCAGGCAGAGCCTGAAAACATCGAATTAAAAGATGCCGTGTTTGGTTTGCTTCGTTTTGATGTAGAAGCGGCTTACAGCATTGCCGATAAAATGGATCGTTATAGCGCACTGGATGCGGCCAAAGTTAAAATGATAACCGAGCTGGCTGTTTCAGAAGAGAACAGTAATGGCTTTGATGCCAAAGCGTTAGAAGCCGCTTTTGGAAAGTTACAAAAAGAGATTGTACGTGGTCGAGTGATTGCAGGGGAGCCTCGTATTGATGGCCGTGATACCAAAACGGTTCGCAAAGTCACTTGTAAAGTGGGCGTGTTGCCAGAAGTTCATGGTTCGGCACTGTTTACCCGTGGTGAAACGCAAGCCTTAGTGGTCACAACATTGGGTACCGAGCGTGATGCCAAAATGGTAAACGATTTAACCGGAACTTATCATGATCGCTTTATGTTGGACTATAACTTTCCTCCATATTCGGTGGGTGAGTGTGGTCGTGTCGGCAGTCCTGGGCGACGTGAAATTGGGCACGGCATGTTAGCACGTCGTGGTGTTGCCGCCTTACTACCAACCGTAGAAGAATTTCCGTACACCATCCGTGTGGTTTCTGAAATTACCGAATCCAATGGTTCAAGTTCGATGGCATCCGTTTGTGGTACATCTCTGTCACTTATGCACGCAGGCGTTCCTATTGAAGCGCCTATTGCTGGTATTGCAATGGGACTCATTAAAGAGGACGCTGGTTTTGCCGTATTGTCTGATATCTTAGGCGACGAAGATCATTTGGGGGATATGGACTTTAAAGTGGCGGGAACCGAACAAGGCATTACTGCACTGCAAATGGACATTAAAATCACCGGTATTACCGAAGATATTATGCAACTGGCGTTAAGCCAAGCTAAAGAGGGGCGTTTAACCATTTTAGCCTCGATGGCAGAAGCGATTGACACGTCCAATAAAGAAGTGGCTTCTACCGCGCAACGTTATACCATGATTAAGGTAAAGCCTGAAAAAGTACGTGAAATCATAGGAAAAGGCGGTTCTACAATTCATGCTTTAACCGAAGAGACGG
>JAKITH010000100.1 GCA_021648185.1 Thiomicrorhabdus sp.
ATAGGGATTGCCATGATGTCGGACTACCCTATTCAAGTCGGCTTGGCCACGGTTGCTTTTGCTTCTTTTATTGGGTTTCTCTTTGCTTGGTTTCGTCCAGGTAATTTTATTGGTGCGCCTGGCATTGCGGCGGGTTTAGCCCCCCTTTTAGCCATGGGGGTTGCCACTTTTGGTATTGAGAACATGGCGTTTGTTATCTTTATGACCGCCACGTTTCAAGCATTAATTTGGAAGTACGATTGGCAACGTTATTTGTTAAAAGCAGTGCCGCCTTATTTAGTGGAAGGGTTATTAGCGGGTATTGGTTTAAAGATCGCGCTAAAGTTTTTACCTTTTCTTTGGTTGTTGCCTGTTGGCGTCGCGGTAAGTGATGATTTTTGGACAGATGGACGCGTTCAGGTTGTGGTACTGTCAATTATTGGAGCCATTTTATTCCTAGGGTTGTTCAAAAAATTTAAAGACACTAAGCCTGCACTACCATACTTTGCTTTGATTGTATTTGGGATAGCCGCGTCACTTTTTATTGATGTTAGAATGTTGAAAGTGGAAGATGTGGATTTTAATATTGGTTTACCCATTCCTGATTTTGATTCGGTTTACTTATGGGTCTACGCAATCTTTTTCGCCTTAATGTTAGCCGTGGTGGATGTGATTGAACAAGTGATGAGTAATGCGGCGATTGAAAAAATTGATCCATTAAAGCGACCTTGTAATTCAAATAATTCATTACTGTCTATCTGGGTATCCAATATGGGCGCCAGCTTCTTTGGTGGAATGACAAACTTAGACGGGTTGGCGAAGTCTTCAACCAATCGTTTGGCAGGGGCTTACACCAAACTCTCGGTATTGGTCATTGGTTTATTGATTGCCTTTTTTGTTTTTAACGTTCAGTATCTAGATAACTTACCGTATTTTGCATTGGCAATCATTATGACCTTTGTTGGGGTTAAGATGATATTGGGTCTGTTGCATGTAGCGACCTATGGTCCTTATGCCGTATTGTTGGCAACCGTTTGTGGTTTGTTGGTCTTTCAAGTAGGTATCTTTGAAGGCTTAATTATTACCTTAGTTATTCATGCGGTGATCAGTTATGTGATATTCTCAAAAGTAGAGAGTATGCCACCGGGTACTATTGTGCGAAAATACTTCAAGAAATTTAAAGAAGATAAGCAAGAGATCAATTGAGTTATTGATAATAATAAAAATAAGGAATAACAATGGAAGCTAAAAAGACATCGAAAGCACTGCCCATTCAAGACCCGTATTTAAATGCACTACGCAAAGAGCGTATTAGTGTCTCGGTTTACTTGGTTAATGGGGTTAAGTTGCAAGGTAAGATTGATTCATTTGATCAGTTTGTGGTTTTATTAAGAAGCAGTGTGACGCAAATGGTTTATAAGCACGCTATTTCAACCATCGTGCCAGCACGAGACCCTAAACTGTATGAAGATTCTAGTGATTTAAAAGAATCGATTGATTAACATTAAATCTGCCCCCCCCCTTTTTTTTGCATTTGAAAGAGTTGATGTGAAAAGTGGGGGTTTTTTTTGCCTAAAATAACGAAGGTCTTTTTACGATATGGAATTATTTGATCGCCTTGAACGGCGAGAATTAGAAAAAGCGGTATTGGTTCATGTCGATTTTTATCATGAATCAGACCGTGAAGACTTGGATGAGTTTTATGAGTTGGTGGACTCAGCCGGGGCAGAAGCCTGTACGTTATTAGGCACAAAACGACAAAGACCAGACGCTAAGTATTTTGTAGGAAAGGGAAAGGCAGAGGAAATTCAGCAAGCGGTAGAGTTGCACGAAGCCGATGTGGTCATCGTGAACCATGCACTAACGCCTGCGCAAGAGCGTAATTTGTCTGAACTGGTACAGTGTCAAGTACTGGATCGAGTTGGATTAATTTTAGATATTTTTGCCCAAAGAGCGCGCTCTCATGAAGGAAAGCTTCAGGTTGAGTTGGCGTTACTAAAGCGAATGTCTACCCGATTGGTAAAAGGGTGGACGCATTTGGATCGCCAAGGCGGGATTGGTGCGCGAGGTCCTGGTGAAACCCAGCTCGAGTCGGATAGACGTTTGGTACAAGGGCGTATTAAGTCACTTGAACGAAAAATTGAAAAAGTGCGAAAGCAACGTGGTTTAGGTCAGGAAGCCCGTAAACGAACGGACATTCCTGTTATCACCATTATTGGTTATACCAATGCTGGAAAATCAACCTTGTTTAATCAAATGACCTCGGCAAACGTTTATGCAGAAGACCGTTTGTTTGCAACGCTGGATTCAACATTGCGTCGAGTGCATTTGCCGGGTGCAGGTCGAGTTATTTTTGCCGATACGGTTGGCTTTATTCGACACATTCCGCATGACTTGGTATCGGCGTTTCGTTCTACGCTGGAAGAGACGCGAGAGGCCGACTTGTTGGTTCATCTAGTAGATGCTTCGGATCCGAATCGAGAAGAAAAAATTGAAGATGTGCAAGAGGTTATTCGAGAGGTGGGGGCGGAATCCGTACCACAGTTATTGGTCTTTAATAAGATTGATCGATTAGATCCCTCCGTGCCTGCGAAGGTTGACCGCAATTCTGAAGGCGTTCCTCAGCGTGTTTGGCTGTCGGCACAGAGTGGCGAGGGAATCGACCTATTGTTGGAGTCGGTTGCTTCTTTTTTTAAAGGAGCCTTTTTAATTGTCAGCCTTACGCTTAAGGTTGAAGCAGGAAAGAGACGTGCAGAACTCTACTCTTTAGGGACCATTTTGGAAGAAGGCTTTGATGACGACGGTAACAGCCTGTTTAAAATGTCGTTGACCGAGCAAGAGTGGCAGTTGGTTAAGGACTGGCCTGAACTGATTCAGGCGAGTATTTTAAAAGAAAGTGAAGCGTAATACCCAAATAGTTTGGGTATAAATTATTTTAATAGGTGACTTTTAGCGATAATCTCACTAGAATATGAGGAATCGTGTCTGTAAAAATGCAGATCACTAGATTGATGCGGTTTTTTAGATTTTCTAAAAACCTTTGCACGAAACATGGAGATGTTTGAATGGCTTGGAATGAACCCGGTAAGTCTGGGCAGGATCCTTGGGGCAACTCAGGAAAAAACAACAGCGGAGGTGGTGATCAAAAGCCACCTAGAAACCCAAAAAACGATGATATTGATGAGTTATTGAAAAAGGCTCAGAAGATTTTTGGTGGCGCAAGTGATAAGTTTGGCAAAAAAGGTGGCGGAGGCATCGGTGGTAAAGGTGTTTCGGTTATTGCCGGTGTCGTAGGTACGGTTTGGTTGCTGTCAGGTATCTATATTGTTGATCCTGCAGAACGTGGTGTTGTGACTCAGTTTGGTTCGTACGTAGAAGAGACCAAAGCGGGGCCACATTGGCACATTCCTTATCCGATCGAAAGCGTTCGTATTGTCAATGTCGATCAAATTCGTACCGCTGAAGTTGGGTATCGTTCAGGTTCCAATCGTTCAGGAAATGTTCCCACCGAGTCATTAATGTTGACCAAAGATGAAAATATTGTTGATTTAAAGGTCGCGGTTCAATACCAAGTGATCAGTGCCAATCAATATTTGTTTGAAACAGCGGATCCAGATCTAACCTTGCGTGCAGTGGTTGAAAGTACCTTGCGTGAAGTGGTGGGTCAAAGCACCATGGACTTCGTGTTAACCGAAGGGCGTGATGAAGTCGTGTCTCGTGTTAAAACGTTAACGCAAGAGCGTTTGGATGGCTACAAAACAGGGTTGATTGTAACCAGTGTTAACTTACAAGATGCCCAGCCACCAGAGCAAGTGCAATCGGCATTTGCGGATGTGGTTAAAGCGCGAGAAGACAGAGAGCGATTGATTAACGAAGCCGAAGCTTACTCAAATGATATTTTGCCAAAATCTCGTGGTAAAGCAGCACGAGAGTTAGAAGAAGCCAGCGCTTATCACGATCGAGTGATTGCTCAGGCGGTCGGTGAGGCCTCGCGTTTTACCAGTATCGTAACAGAGTATCAAAAAGCACCTGAAGTAACGCGTAATCGTTTGTATATCGATGCGATGTCAACGGTATTAAGCAATACCAGTAAAGTCTTTGTGGGCTCAGACAGCAGTAATAATTTACTGTATTTACCGTTGGATAAAATGGTAAATCAAGGGCAAGCAACGGTTCCGTTTGGACAACAGCAAGCTTCTCCGGTAAACACTGGGGCAGTGGGTAATAGTCAACAAAATACATCAAGTGGTCAGAGAACAAATATTCGTGATTACTTGAAAAATAGGGAGCTACGTTAATGAAACCGATACTTGGAATATTAGCGGCGGCTGTCTTATTTGTAGGCAGTAACTCCGTTTATGTGGTTAATCAGTGGGAAACCGCAGTGGTACTTCGCTTAGGAGAAATTGTGAAGGCCGATGTTGAACCTGGTTTGCACCTAAAAATGCCGTTTATTAACAACGTGCGTAAATTTGATTCTCGCTTGCAAACATTGGATGCAGCGCCAGAGCGTTATTTAACCAGTGAACAAAAAAATCTTATTGTCGATTCATTTGTTAAGTGGCGAATTGTAGACGTCGCGACATTTTATACCACCATGAACGGGGACAACCGTCAGGCGGGTATGAAATTAGGACAAATTGTAAAAGA
This sequence comes from Thiomicrorhabdus sp., assembly GCA_021648185.1. Next base: position 4,630 of record JAKITH010000100.1, read on the forward strand.
TGGCTTACGTGCAGAATTTGGTATTCGTACCGTGAAAGAAGTTATTTCAGCCGAGCGAGTTGAAATTGCAGATAAGATTAAAACCAGTACGGCCATTGCTGCAAGCTCATTTGGTATTGAGATTGAAGACGTTCGTATTAAACGAATTGATTTAGCAAAAGAGGTCAGTGATTCGGTTTATCGTAGAATGGAGTCGGAACGTAACCGTGTTGCGAAAGATTTACGCTCTAAAGGGTCTGAAGCGGCTGAAAAAATCAGAGCCGATGCGGATCGCCAGCGCGTGGTTATCTTAGCGGACGCTTACAGTGAAGCGGAGATTCTTCGAGGTAAAGGGGATGCAAAATCGGC
>JAKITH010000101.1 GCA_021648185.1 Thiomicrorhabdus sp.
ACCTAAAAGTGATTAAGGCCATGTATTTTGATGAGCCAGAAGACACCTCAAGGTTAGAAACGATTAACGGCAGTTTAACCATAGGGGTGAGCAGCATTGCCATCTTGTTATTGGTACTCGGTTTACTGCCTAGTGCGATGATTGATATTTTCTTTAACAGTTTAAACGTCATTTAAAGCTGATTAACGACCATAAAAAAGCCCGATATTCGGGCTTTTTTTATGTCTGCAAGATGTCTTAAATTAAACGCGATAGGGGGGGAAGAAAAAATAAAAATATAAAAACTTGCGTTACTTCTTAAAGCCCCTATAATACGCCTCATTGAAACGCATTAGATTGCTTTTAATATTACATTGTCGCGGGGTGGAGCAGCTTGGTAGCTCGTCGGGCTCATAACCCGAAGGTCATAGGTTCAAATCCTGTCCCCGCTACCACATTCTAAAGCCAGATATTCAAACACGTAGCCGTGAATGAAGTCTGGCTTTTTTATTGCCTGTGATAAAAGGAAAGCTGCTCACTTTGTGATAGATTTTATTTGAATCGAGCCAGCTTAAATATATCCCTAATTCACATCTCTATCTGCGGATTAGAGCATATGGTGAAAGGAAAAATGAGGGAATGGTTTTTGTATGAAATAAGCCCTATAAACAGGGGTCTTGAAGTGAAAATATCGATTGCCTACTCCCTTTTATCTTTCGACAGGGATTAACAACGGCGTGGTGCTTTAACTCGTTATTCCTAATCCGCAGATAGAAAGGTGAATTAGAGTGTAATTCCTTGACGCGCCTAGCAAACGAATTCTCTATCTGCGGATTAAGGGTTATGGTTTATGCTCAAGAATATTTGTGGTTTGAATATTAAAAAAGCGAATGCTCTCTTTTAGATCCATGGCTTGTTGTTGCATCTCTTCTGCTGAAAGGCTAGTTTCGTGAACCAGAGCCGTATTTTGTTGGGTTGCGATATTGAGTTGTGAGATGGTGGTGCTCACTTGAGCAACCGCTTGTGCTTGGTCGGTTGAAGAGCTAGCAATAAATTCAATCATTTCAGAGACCTCTTGTACGGAGGCCGTGATCTCTTTGAGTACATCGCCCGATTCAGAGGCAAGTTGTGATCCTTGATCAATTCGTTGAACACTTTCTTCAATAAGGCCTTTAATCTCTTTAGCCGCTTCGGCAGACTTACCCGCTAAGTTACGAACTTCGCCCGCGACCACCGCAAACCCCCGTCCTTGCTCACCAGCTCGCGCGGCTTCTACAGCGGCATTCAGTGCTAATAAATTGGTCTGAAAGGCAATGCCATCAATCAGGCTAACGATGTCTGAAATTTTATGGCTGGACTCTTGGATTTTTGCCATGGCATCAATTGTTTTTTGCATAACGGCTTGACCCGTTTGAGCATTATCTTGCACCTGTTTTACAGCATGGTTTGCGTTGTTGGAGTTATCGGTGTTGTTTTGTACGGTTGTGCTCATCTCTTCCATGGTGCTGCTGGTCTCATCCATCGCCACCGACTGCTCTTTAATAATTTCGGTTAAGTTTGCCGCTCCTTGAGAGACGACAGAAGAGGCGCCGCTAATGGATATAATGGTATTGTCTACGTCATTAATAACGCTGAGTAGTTTTAGGTTGGTGTTATTAATCGCTTGGGTTAATACAGCCAGCTCTCCAGGGTACTGGGTGGTGATATTTTGGGTTAAGTCCCCATCTTGTTGTGCCATGACCACGCGGTTAATGTCTTTAATGGCTTTTTCTAAGGCATCAACGGTGTCGTTTACTTCGGTTTTAAGTCGGTTTAAATCGCCTTTGGCTTCAACCGTAACACGAGTGCTGTAGTTGCCTTGCCTTACGTCGCCCATCACTTGAAGAATATTACCAATGGTGCTGTGCAGGTTGTGTAAGGTGGCATCTACCTTGTTTCGAAACTCTTCAGACACATTTTCATCCATTTTAACGTTGAAGTTCCCTTCATTTAGAGCCTGTAACACTTTTTCGAGCTCACTTATCATACACTCAACGCTTTCAGCACTGCCATTTACGCCCTCTTTAAGGGATTGCAAGTCTCCAGAGAGTGGGCTGGTCATTCGTTGACTAAAGTCTCCTTTGGCAACGGCATTGACCACGCTGTTTGCTTCTTGAATGGCCTGTTGTAATCGACTGATTAACTGGTTAAATGCTCGACTAATATCGCCAATTTCATCCTTTGCATCATAAGAGGAACGTAAGCTAAAGTCATTGGTTGTGTCTGTTTGATGAATGGCCGTTTTAAGTGCATTTACGGCATGCATGATTCGGCGAGTGACCAGTATGCTAATCAATAAAACCAGTAGTGTGATGATAATAATAATGACATTGCTCACCATACTGATGAAGGCGACTTTGCTGAGCAACTCTTCAGAGATTTGTTTTTCGGTAACTTTAAGCACTTGATCGGTTTGGTGGACCGTTTTACGCATCTCCCCTTGTAGACCGGAGTTACTGTCGAGGCCTGCTTTAGAATACCCTTTTACCATGGTATTAAATTGTGTTTGGTAATACGCTAACAGGCTTGATATTTCATGGTTTTCAAGTGGGGAAAGATTGGCTTCTTTTAAGGTAGTTTGCATGGTAACAATGGCTTGATTAAATCGGTCTGAATATTTGGTGCTTAAACGCAGTAAAAAATCTTTTTCATGACGCCTAAGCATTAATAGATCTTTATAGAGAGGTAAGCTGTTAGCCTCTTTTGCTTCATATTCAAGGGCATGTGCTGCGATTCTGAGTTTTCCCTGTAGTCCTGATTTTTCATCTAATCCAACCTGTTCATAGCTTTTAATCATCGCGTTAAAAGAGGCTTGATAGCTTTTTAAAACCGTTGATAGTTTCTGGATTGAATCGGTTTCGGCGTTTTCTTGTAATAAGAGCTGTTCAAGTCGGTTTATTTTTTGAAAGGTCTGTTCAATAGAGGTGGTAAACTTTTGTTGGTACTTTATGTTTTTACGCAGTAAAAAATCTTTTTCATGTCGCCTTAACATTAAAATTCCGGCATCAATTTCGGCTAAGAGCACCTGTCCATTCTTGAGTTCAGACTCTTTATTAAGTGAGTAATTAAGCGAGCTAAGAGAGATGGCACTTAAGAGAAGAACCAGACCTGAGATAAAGAGCATACTACGCTTGATTGTCATATTGAAAGCCACCTGTTAAATAGAGGAAGTTACGTAAATCCTAATTTCATATTAGACACTTCTGATTTAATATGCAAAAGGTTTTTGAACAAGATATTTTTATAACCTCCTAGGTGTTTATTCATGGAGGGGAGAAATTTTGAAAGGATATGTTAGCTTATTCACTTCTCTCGTTATAATAGTCTTTTATTTTTTGTTAAAGGTGTAAATCATGGCTCAAATAGGTCAAATGAACCGTGTAAAAATTGTAAAGTCCGTCGAATTTGGTTTGTATGTGGATGGTGGCGAGTTGGGCGAAGTCTTATTGCCCACACGGTATGTGCCTGATACGGCTGAAGTGGGTCAAATGATTGACGTATTTATCTACTTAGATTCACAAGATCGTCAAGTGGCTACCACGGATAAGCCCTTGGCTTCGGTGGGTGAGGTCGTTTATTTGCGAGTGAATCAAGTGAATCAAACGGGTGCGTTTTTAGATTGGGGAATGCCCAAAGATTTAATGGTACCGTTTGCAGAACAACGCGTACCAATGGAAGCTGAGCGATCGTACTGTGTGTACCTTTATATTGATAACTCAGGGCGTGTTGCTGCTTCCAGTAAGATCAGTCTGTATTTACATGAAAAAAATGGCGACTTTAAAAGTGGTCAAGCGGTCAAGTTACAAGTGGTCAGTCGTAGTGATCTTGGTTATACCGCCGTGATAGATGGTACCCATTTAGGCTTGATCCATAATACCGATGTGCTGCAACCCTTGCGCATGGGGCAAAAAATAAGTGGCTATATTAAAGGCATTCGTCCTGACCATAAAATCAATTTAAGAATTCAACGTCATGGTGCCGCGGCACGAGATGAATTGGGAGAACGTATTTTAGCGCATTTAGCGGAAAACAACGGCGAGTCTGTCTTAACGGATAAAAGCTCGCCCGAAGCGATTTTTAGCGAATACCGAACCAGTAAAGCCAACTATAAAAAAACGCTGGGACGACTTTATAAAGCCAAAAAAATCACGCTATCCGCCGAAAAAATCACCCTGGTTTAGTGTGTCACACCCAAATTACTTGGAAATGCAGAGTTTTTAAGTAGTTTGGGTATAAAGGGGGGGAGAAAATTTTAAATGGCTGTTTTGCGACGTTCCAGTTGATTACGAATCGCTTTATCGGCACTAATCACCATATAAATAATGAGCCCTACCGCAAATATATTAACCCTGTAGTGGTCTAACAAACCTGTAGGAGGGGGGGGTAAAAGTTGATATTGGATTTTTCTCCCCCCCTCCCTTTAAGAAAGCACAGAATTTTCTGTGCTTTTTTTGTGTGTCTGTCTTGAAAAAAAGAAAGGCATCCCTATAAAGTAGGCAATTATTTTTTAATTCATTAAATGGAGACCTCCTGATGAGCACAACAGAAACTCATGCGTTTCAAACCGAAGTCAATCAACTGTTAAAGTTAATGATTCACGCGCTGTATTCTAATAAAGAGATATTTTTACGTGAGTTAGTTTCTAATGCGTCCGATGCATTGGATAAATTGCGTTTTGAAGCGGTGTCTAATGATGCGCTAACCGAAGGGGAAGAAGAGCTTTACATTCAAGTTGAGTTTGATAAAGAGAAGCGTACGGTCACGATCTCAGATAACGGTATTGGAATGACACGTGATGAAGTGATTGCCAATATTGGAACCATTGCCAACTCAGGAACCAAAAAGTTTTTAGAGAACATGACGGGCGATCAAGCCAAAGATTCTCACTTGATTGGGCAGTT
>JAKITH010000102.1 GCA_021648185.1 Thiomicrorhabdus sp.
GGAAAGAGTAAAGTCGCATGCACTAAGAGAAAAAATCGAGAAGCTTCATGAGGAAAGCAAGGTCTTTAACATAGATGATGTTGCTGAAAAAATTGCTGTAAATAAAAGCTGGAATGAAGAAGATATCGATTTCCTTGCATCTTTAACTAAAAAAGATTTTTATGATTGGATGAAAAGTGAACCAAAAAATCTGACAAAAAAAGCAAGGAATGGTTTATTAAAATTTAGGCGTATGGGAACTTCAAATGATAACGATAAAAACAAATATGAGAAAATAACCAAAAACGTTATAGAAGCACTAAAAGAAATCGCGTCCGAAAATGAATTCAACCGTAGAAAAGTTAAATATATTTATGAGGTCGAAGAATGAATATAACGAATAAGGTTAGATCGTGATTCGCGCGCAGCGTGGAGCCACGATCTGAACCGTTTGTTGGACAAGCCCTGTCTCTATTGGTTACGTTGATGGTTTGCTATGAAGATAGTGTTTTGATAAAGAGGGTGTTAGCGCGTTAACTTGTTGATTTTAAGTGAATAATTTCACAGTGGCTTAACTGAAATGATCGTTTTATATTGAGTTCATGAGGAAGGGGGGGGGAGAAAATTTTAATCAAAAATATTTCCCCCCATAGCTCAACAAAACAACATTAAATTTTATGAAGTACGGTAATATTTTTTTAAAGCGTGGGCGGTTTATCAGCGATCCCCGTAGTTCTAACAAATCGCTACTTCGGCCTGCCGTTGAGCTTGATCGTTAGGCATTGAAAACGATTGATCCCAAAACGGTATCGAGCTATACTTTGATTTATGAGAGTAATTGCTAAAAAAACATTGAGAGAATTTTGGTTGTCGTCGCCAAGTTATATGGATTCCAAAGCGCCGTTAGAGGCATGGCATTCCGAGGCATTAAAAGCCAATTGGAGTTCTCCTCAAGAGATTAAGACACAATTTAGAAACGCAAGTATCCTCAAAAATAGTCGTGTTGTGTTTAATATTGCAGGAAACAAGTATAGGTTAATTGTGGCGTTTGATTATGCTCGTAAAGCCTGTTTTATAAAGTTTATTGGCACACATAAGCAGTACGACCAAATAGATGCGGAGAGAGTGTAATGAATATCCAACCAATCAAAACAGAATCAGATTATGAGCAAGCCTTATCAGTCGTCGATAAACTGTGGGGTTCTAAAGAAGGTACACAAGAAGGTGATGAATTAGACATTCTTCTTGTTTTAATTGAAAGCTATGAAAATAAACATCATCCAATTGATCCACCAGACCCAGTTGAAGCAATTAAATTCAGAATGGAACAAATGAATTTATCGAGAAAAGACCTTGAAAAATATATCGGGCCTAGAGGTCGAGTATCAGAAGTACTTAATCGCCGTAGAAGCCTATCTTTAAATATGATCCGAAATTTGCATTCACAGCTTCATATTCCGCTGGAAAGTTTAATTGGTGGCGTTGGGAAACATGCCTAACAAGAGCCATAAACACGCAATAAATCTCCGGTTATGGTGGTCGTTATAGCGTCTAGTGAATGGTAAAGGGGACGCTACCCTTTAATGGCTTTCTAAGCCTGAACTCAAGCGATATCCTTTGAAATTGTTAACCCTTGATAGGGGGGGGGAGAAATATTCAATCCAAAATCTATCGCATTTGTTTGGAGGGATAGTGGGTGATGAAATGGTTCATGGTGCTGTTTCTGTAAATCCAAACCCCAGTGCCAGCCTAAATAGACAACCACATAAAAAAAGGCAATCACAAGGGATTGCCCCGATGAGGTTGCGATGTTTCAAATGGATGCGTAGGTCATCAAAATGCCTTTTTAGTGTCATTTTTTCGTCATAGAGTTCGTGTATTCTTTTTTAGGGTTAGTAATTAATAAAACGATTTTTTAATTCAATCCTGTGTACGGAGTATATAAATAATGACAAAAAAAGTGATACTTATTGTTCTTGATGGTTTGGCGTATAAGACTGCCGAGCAATGCATGGGGTTTGTTCAGGCATTAAGCGAGCAAGGTCAAGCGACCCTTTACAAAGTACAGTGCGAATTACCATCAATGTCTCGCCCACTCTACGAGACTATCCTAACGGGTGCGAGACCCGCCGTTAGCGGAATTGTTCATAACCAAGTGGTACGTAACTCCAACCAAAAAAGCGTTTTCAGTCTGGCTCGCGAAGCGGGATTAACCACCGCTGCCGCTGCATTTCATTGGTTTAGTGAACTGTATAACGAAAGCCCTTACAGCGCCGTACGAGATCGTCATACAGTAGACACTGAAAAACTCATTCAATATGGCTCTTTTTACCATGATGGACAATATCCAGACGGTCATTTATACCTTGATGCTGAATTATTACGCCGCCGTTACGATCCTGATTTTCTATTGATTCATCCTATGAATATTGATGAAGCGGGGCATCACTCGGGACTTGATAGCTCTCATTATCGCAACATTACTCGCCGATCAGATAAAGAGCTATCCGAGTATCTTCCAGCTTGGATTGACGCGGGTTATCAAATTATGATTACCGCAGATCATGGCATGAATACCGATAAAAGCCACGGAGGTTCTTTAGCCGAAGAACGAGATGTTCCTTTATATGTCATTGGCGATCGTTTCTCTCATCAGGCGGGTTGCGCACCAAAACAAACGGAGATTTGTGGTGTTATCTGTGAGCTATTGGGACTCCTCGATCATAGTAAATCTGTAACTGAAAATTTGTTGCAAAATGAAGAGCTGGAGCAATCTGAACAAAAGGTCATAATGGGTGCTTGGTAGCGGATTTGGGAGTTACCCAGAAAATTGAGTGAGTTGTTGATTAAAAACTGTTCTGCATTTTTGGGGACACAATATTTAATTATTTGAAAAACACCGCATGGGGGGGGAGAAAATTTAAAATTGAATTTCTTTTTGCTTTTTAGAGACAATGTCATTACATTTAAATAATGAATCGTCGCAGTGGTTTACTGCCTTACTGGCAGGCGATTTGTGGCTTGCAAAACTCCCGAACTTTCAAGTGGTTTGGGTATAATGGTTCTCTTAACCATTTTTATCGTATTGAGCACTTTGTCTTATTCTATTGTTATCTCTATTTCTTCTCAAACATTAAGCGTCTTTAATGCTCAAACTCGATTGCAGGAATTTGTGGTGAGCACGGCGTTAAATGGGGTGGGGGGGGAGAAAAATTCGGGTAAAACACCTTTGGGTCGCCATGTGGTTCGTGCCAAAATTGGCGGCGGTATGCCTGTCAATACGGTTTTTGTGGGCAGGCGTGCCACAGGTGAAATTTACAGTGAGGCGTTAGCGCAACAGTATCCTAAACGGGATTGGGTGTTGAGCCGTATTTTGTGGCTTTCTGGCACTGAGAAAGAGATTAATCGTTTAGGGCAGGTGGATACGATGCAGCGTTATATTTATATTCATGGCACGCCTGATAGTGAACCGATGGGCATTCCGTTGTCCCATGGTTGTATTCGCATGAGAAATGCCGATGTAATGGCGTTGTTTGATTGTGTGCCTGCGGGGACAGAGGTGTTGATTCAACAATGATCTCTTATTTTTTTAGGCTATTGGGTTCGATTCTATTTGTCTCTTGGATTGTGGGGACGTTGGTTTTCTTTTTAATTCATTTGGTTCCCGGCGATCCTGTGGCCGTGATGTTGGGTGACTGGGCAAGCCCGGCGGATGAAACGGCATTGCGCGAGCAGTTGGGATTGCATTTACCGATTACCACGCAGTATTGGAACTATATTACGGGTATTTTTCAACTCGATTTAGGACAGTCGCTGTTTTTTCATCAACCCGTATCGGAGTTGATTGCCGAACGCTTTCCGATGACCTTGCAATTGGCGTTGATGGCGTTGATTATTGCCTCGTTAATTGCGTTTCCATTAGGGCTGTGGGCAGCGTTGCGGGCGGGTAAATGGCCCGATCATCTTTCTATGTCGGTCTCTCTTATTGGGGTCTCTATTCCTAACTTTTGGTTGGGGCCGATGTTAATTCTATTTTTCTCGTTGTGGTTGGCTTGGTTACCTGTAAGTGGCGCGGAGCAACCGTTTTCTTGGGTGTTGCCTGCGGTAACCTTAGGCACCGCATTGGCGGCGATTTTGGCGCGTATGTTACGTGCCTCGTTGTTAGAGGTATTGCACGAGGACTATATTCGTACCGCACAAGCGAAGGGATTGCCTTCTCGTTTGGTGTATGGCAAACATGCGTTGCTCAATGCGTTATTGCCCGTGGTGACTATTTTAGGGTTGCAATTGGGTACGTTACTGGGGGGCGCGGTGATTACGGAGGTGGTATTTGATTGGCCGGGATTGGGTCAGCTGTTAATTGAATCCATTCAACGGCGTGATTATCCTGTGGTACAGGGATGTATTTTGGTGATTAGCATCGCCTACATTACCATTAATGGCTTAACTGAGTTGGTGTACGCTTGGCTAGACCCCCGAATTAGAGTGGCGAGTTAACGAACTTATGTTGAAATATTTGAGTTACAGCATTGTGATTATGTGGTTGTTGATGGCCTTTGCAGGCTTTTTTATTGGCGATAATGCCAATGAAGTGGTGTTGTCGCAATTTTTATCCCCCCCCAGTGAACAGGCATTTTTGAGTACGGCGGTGTTAGGAACAGATGGGTTAGGCCGTCCGGTATTGG
>JAKITH010000103.1 GCA_021648185.1 Thiomicrorhabdus sp.
CCCCTCTGTTGTACAAGAAGCCGAATGCAGTAACTTAGGAATGACCAACGGCGACCAAGTCGCTAGGGTTTGATACACGCGATCATAATGTTCTAAATTGCTTGCTAACTCAAAGCCAAATAAAGAGTGCACGGCTTGCCAAAAAACAGATTGCTCGCGAATTGAACACAGCTTTAAAAAACGTGTTTCAGATGCAAACTGACACTCCCAAAGCTGATGGGTACTGTCTTCAAAGTCTGATGGAATATTTTTTGCCCACTTGCACTCCTCAAATAACGCTTGATGTACTCCACTCAATAACTGGTGAAAAGGAGGGGGGGAGAAATTTTGTTTCAATGTTTTCTTCATAAAACCTATTTTACCCACCCTTTCACTTTATCCAATCCTATTTTTTAGCTATAATCGCGTAATTACAATCGTAGACACATTCAATAAAGGATATTCGCATGGATTTAGATCAGGCTCGTTTTTTCATGGTAGAACAACAAATTAGACCGTGGGATGTCCTTGACCCAAAAATTCTGGACTTATTAATGGACACGCCTCGCCACTTGTTTGTTGAAGAAGAACATGTGGATCTGGCTTACAGCGACATTGAGTTACCCATTGGTGAAGGCCAAGCGATGATGTTTCCGCGTGTGGAAGGTCGTTTATTGCAAGCGGTTGATATTGATGAGTCTGATAAAGTATTAGAAGTGGGCACGGGCAGTGGTTACTTAACGGCTTTAATGGCTAAACACGCTTTATCCGTTGATACGATAGAGTTGCACCCTTCGATTCAAGAAACGGCTAAATCTCGTTTAACGGAGTTTAATAATATTAAATTTCATACGGGGGACGCTATCCAAAACTGGAATGATGGACAAGAGTACGATGTGATTATGTTAACAGGCTCTGTAGAGGACGTATCTCAAGCGTACAAAGAAAAACTAACCTTAGGCGGGCGTTTGTGCGTGGTGGCGGGTAACGCCCCTGCGATGACGGCTCAAGTGATTACTCGCATTAGCCCAGAAGAGTGGGAAGTGGAAACACTGTTTGAAACGGATTTAATGGCGCTGAGTTCAACCAACCAAAACAATACAAATACGACTTTCTCCTTTTAATTCTTTTCAGAAAAAAATCAGAAATAAAAAAGGCCAGTTTAATCACCGGCCTTTTTTTTATGCTCAATAAGCATAACTCTCATTCAAGATACGACTTAATGGATGCAATATTTTTAGTATTTTTACCTAACTCTTGAGAGAGTGCCTTTTGTTTTAACGCAACACAGGCTTGAATTTGTTGACTGTCTTTTAAAAGCTCTTGTCCCACTTGCGCAAGTTCATCGCCATATTGGTCAACAGAAGACTGCAACCGCATCAACCAACCATGTTCTAACGCAGACAAACGATCCCAATCATTTTTTTGGGCCGCATCCAACATGTTTTTAGAATGAGATAAGAGTTGTAACTTAGTGATCTCAAGCGCACTCATTTTTTCAGGCTGCTTACTTTATCAAGTTGCTCTTTTGAAACGCGTTTAAAATTGTCTGGCATCTCTTTCCAAGCTTCACTCACTAACGTAATATGCTCTATCACTTCGTTTAAGAGTGTAAAGTCGTTTTTTACCGAGGCATTAAATAAGGTTCGGTAACAGTAGTCATACAAGTTATATAAATTTTCTGCGACCTCCCCTCCTTTTTTGATATCCACCCCCGCTCGCAATGCATTTAAAATCGCTAATGCTTTATTAATATGCTCCGCTTTCTTTTCATGGTTTTTTTGTTCAATAAACACCTTAGCCAAGTTCATGTTTTTGAGGGCGCCTTGATAAAGCATCTCTATCAATTTATGAGGCGTTGCTTCAGACACCGCGGTCTCTACATAGTTATTAGCATACTGTTTGGTGAACTGTTTTTTAAGTGCTAAGTTCATGACGTAATCCTATTAAGAAGATCAATTGTTGTTATTGTTTGAGAAGGTTGCCGTTAAAAAATCACTGGTTTGTTGTGAGCTGTCTAATAGAGCCTGTAATGCGCCATACTCTATCTGGTACTTTAAAAGTAACTTGTCATAACGCACGTCTAACTCTTCTCTTTTGTCTTCATACTCCGTACTTTTTTCACTCAACGATTCGATTCTATTTTTAACCAAACCGTTGTCATCCTCAAATAATCGTTGAATCGTTTCTTCTAAACGACTCGCAAACCCTTGTGAGAAATTAATATTGCCTCTAGCACCCGTTGTACCGCCTAGCACCTCAAACTCTAATCCTCTCACTTCAGCATCCGTAGTACCAATTACCGCAAAATCGGATATTTTAATTTTTCGTCCATCAGCACTGTCAGCATACGCCCCTAAACTCAAAGAGCCCGATGCGGTTGTAATCGTTCCATCTACATTGACTCCTGCATCGGTTACATTAGCGGTTAATCCAGTATTGGTTAAATTTGTAAAATTAGAGAGCGTAACATTAGAAGAAACACCATAACGCTCTGAGCTGATACCCAATACACCACCTACGGTAGATATGCTCACACTTGCATCTGATGAAGCCACTTCACTCAGACCATTAATCGTATTTTGTAATGTAGAAGAAAACTCATCTAACGTGTATTTTCCAGCACTAATGTTAGCGGTTACTGTCGTTGAACCATCAATAGACACATCAAGTGTGCCTGCGGTTGCCAAATCAATTAATGGTTCACCTGTATAATTTGTCGCACCTGAAAACCCTTGATTTTCCATGCCAACCAAAGAGGATAGATCAAGCGTCCCATCCGCTGTGGTTAACTCATAACGAGATTGTGAAACGTCATACGCTACCGAAACCGTAGGCCCTGCTAACGCGGCATTAATATCTGCCTGCATTTGTGTAGCAACATCCTCTTTGGTTGCATAGATTCCTGCGGTTAAGTTCACTGCCACATTGGCCGCACCATTAATCGAAACTTGTAACCCTGCTCCGGCATCAATCGTTAACGCGGCTAACGGATCAAATACTCGATCGCCATTTGCTCTAAATTCATTCGCCGCATAGGTTACCGCCCCACCTGATACGGTCGCACGCTCTGCTACCTGAGTAATATCAATCGCATAATTACCCGCTAAGGTTTCATTGCTGCCACCAATAACATTAATTAATGGATCGGTGCTTGAGCCCCCCTTAGAAAAAATCAAACTCAACGACTCTAAATTATTGTTGGCGACATTATTTAATAATGTACTGTCCAGCGCCATTTTTCCTTCACGATCAAATGAAATACCGATTGAAGCTAAGGTATTTGGATCGGTTAACTGAGGAATCGCACCACTCAACGCATCTCTTAGCTGTCCTTTTAAATCTCGTAATAGAGAGCTACCCGATAAGTCTCCAAAATAATCAAATTCTGGTGACTCTTCCTCTGCCGCAGTCAAGGAACGATAAGACCCTAAATCGGCCAAAATTGTATCCAACTGATTGTAGACGTCCACAAAGTTAGAGACCGTATCCACAATTTTTTGTGAATCCGATGCCACACTCACACTCTGCGCAACGCTTGAAACCGACTTCAATTGAATGCTCAACCCATCAATTACATTACTAAAGTCATTGGTGCTGTTCGCAATGTTTAATCCATTAATGGTCATCACCGCATCTCTAGCTTCGCTGGTGGTGGTCATGCCATTGACATCAAAATCCGCCAACCCCGATAACGTAATGTTAGACGCGGCACCGGTGTTTTTAGAGGTAAACATAATTTGGTACTGCCCACCATTGTTCACAATGGCCGCATTCACTCCGTAGTCACCATTATTAACAATCGTCTGCAATCCTTCCAAAGTGTTGTTGGAGGCATCAATTACAAGATCTTTTGTTTGGCCTCCCACACTAATGCTTAATGTTCCAGTAGAAATGGTGTCCGAAGCCGAACTGTAAGTCTGATTGGAGACAATGGTATTTGCCTGAGCTAACTGTTTAGACTCAATTTGATAAGAGCCAGAAACCGCACTTCCTGTGGCTTGAACCGATACGACCGATTCATCCGACGAGGTCACTGAACGCGAATCAAAAATTTTAGGAGAAGACAGGTCAACAATATAGGAGTTAAATGCCTGAATATTGGTTTCTAGGTAGGTGAGCGCACCCAATTCGGTATTGGTTTTTTCTTCCTTTTTTTCCAAGATAGCACGTGGCCCAGCAACGCCGGCTTCAGCCAAGACTTTAGCCATATTGCCACTGTCAAATGTACTGTTTGTTAGGCTATTTAATAACGTAGTACCAATATCGTTTGGCATGACTCAACTCCTCATTTAGTTAGGCATTTTTTAGAAAGATTTCCCCCAAACTCATTTTCAAGTAATTTGGGTATAAGCACTAAAAATGCCAACATCTTGTTTTAAACTTCTGATATCTTAAGCCATCGGCTCATTAGAAAAAAACTTTAGAAAATAGATGCATAAGGGTGCTCAATTTATCCCGCTCTCAAAGACAAAATTTGTGCAATATCTTTCTCTTCTTGATAGCTAATAAAGGCTACTTCTTTAAGCTTAATCGCTATCATCGACATTCTATCAGCCAATTCATTACCCTCAACCCCCACATGACCATTTACATGCAAAACCTGAACCTTACTTTTAATCGCTTGGTAACGTTCAAACATCTCTTGAATCAAGCCTAGATTTTTAATCT
>JAKITH010000104.1 GCA_021648185.1 Thiomicrorhabdus sp.
TTTATGGCATGCAACGTTTACGAACCCAATAATCCACACTGATAAATTTACCCCCCCCTAATATAAACAGTGCAAACAGCATAATAAGGTAGGTGGCCGCCCATTCAATGCCGTTGTTGCTTGCAATCAAGTTGCCGTGTTCGGTAAGCCAGTCGTAATTTCCGTGGGTTTGTAAAAGTTCTTTGGATTTTTCCAGCCTTTCAAGAGCGCTTGCCGCATTTTCGGATGCCCAAGGCGACATTAAATCATGAACCGCTTGCCAGCCATTGTGCCAATGTACGCTGGTTATGGCGACAACCATGGTAATCATCAATGGAATGGTCGCCCAGCGTGTGGCAAAGCCAAAGAGCAGTAATATGGCTCCGCCCACTTCGGCAGAGGTGGCTAAAAAGGCGAGTAACTCTGGAAAAGGGAGGCCAAGCCCCCACTGTTCGTTGCCAAACCAAGCCACAATGTCATTAAACGAATTAACTTTGTTCATGCCTGCCACCCAAAAAACAGGTACTAAGTAGAGGCGTAAGGCGAGTGATGCAACGCTGGAAAGCGATTGAACGCTTGTGTCCATGAGCTGTTGAGATTTGAGGATTAGGGTGTTCATAGTTAAACCTGGTTTTTATTTAGGAGGGTACTATGAAGACCTGTTTTTAATGCGTTTTATTACAATTATTACAAGGGGGGGGGAGAAAAGTTTAATTTTGTAAAAAATCGTTCCACTCTTTAAAGAGTTCAGGTGTGGTGGCGGCAATGGCAGAGCGTTTTTCAACTTTAGCGAGCAGTACGGTTTGTTGGTCTAGGGTTTGGCTTTGTCCGCCCGCTTCTTCTAAGATTAACCAGCCTGCGGCGTAGTCCCA
Organism: Thiomicrorhabdus sp.; assembly: GCA_021648185.1. The sequence continues at coordinate 852 of JAKITH010000104.1, forward strand.
GATGTTTTGTGAGCCGTGCAAATATACCTGACCACGACCTGCGGCAATCCAGCACCAGTCTAATGCCACCGATCCAAAGCTGCGTTGTGAGGCGTAAGGTGCTTGCGTGACCAAACGAATGGCCAAGTCTGTTTTAAGGCGTTTAAAATCGACAATGCTACTGCATTGGCTTAATGCCGTTTTGGCTGTTTTGGCCATGAGGGGTTGGTGATTTAACTCCGCTCCTTGACCTTGTCTTGCGGCAAACAGTTCATCTCGTGAGGGATCGTAAACGAGACCTGCCACAATGTTCCCTTGCACCATGAGAGCCAATGAAACCGTATAAACGGGGATGCCAATCGCAAAATTACTGGTGCCGTCTACGGGGTCTAAAATCCAGCATCCTGTTTGACTGTTCATTGATTTTTCTTGAGATTCGGTCGTAGACTCTTCGCCTAAAAATGCAAACTCAGGCCAGTTTTTTTCTAAAAAGGCTTGGGTTTTTAATTGCATTTGGGTGTCGGCTTCGGTTAACAAAGAGCCATCCTGTTTGGTTTCAACGGAGACTTTTTCAAATCGAGCCAGCACTTCGGTTTTGGCGAGTTGTACTAGGCCGCTTTTAAGTTGTTGCCAGTTGGTTTCTTGAATAAAAGGGTGCTTAGTCATGATCTTGAGTCTTCTTCTCTGGTGTATTGGTTACGGTGAGCTTTACCGATTGAATCGCATTATTGGAGGTTTTTATCACCTCTAAAATATAGTCGCCTACCTTAATGCACGTACCAAGTGAGGGTAAGGTTTCAAGCTCTTCTTGAATCAAGCCATTTAGGGTTTTAGGGCCCTTGGTGGGTAAGTTTAGGTTGTACTCTTTATTGAGGTCACGAATAAACTCTAAGGCATCAATGGTCATGCTGCCATCTTCATGGAGGGCAACGCTGTCGGTTTCTGGCTTGGCTTTGGAGTCGGTGGAGAGTTTTCCTACAATTTCTTCCAGTAGGTCTTCCATGGTCAGTAAGCCTTGTAAGTCGCCGTACTCATCGACAATGCAGGCCAGTCGCCGCTTATTTTCATTGAATTTACCCAGTTGCGTGCTTAACGAGGTGGTTTCAGGAACAAAATAGGCAGGACGAGCCAGTTTAATAATGTCTTTTAAGGAGGCGTCTTTGTGCATAAGCAAAGGCAATGCTCGACGTAAATTTAACACGCCAACTAGATCTTCATCCAGCGAGCCACGATAAAGCGGAATGCGGGTATAAGGCGATTTTTCAATGGCGATTAAAATATCTGCAATAGATTGGGTGACATCGACAGCATAAATGTCTTGTTTTGGAATCATAACGTCTTCAACCGTTACGGTTTCCAGTTTTAGAACGCTGGAAAGCATGTCTCGATAGTGTTTGGGCAGTTGGTGGGTGGCTTCATCAATTAACGTTTGCAGCTCTTCGTGCGATAAGGAGTGCTGATCGTCGTTGTGTTTGGTGTTGACCCCAAATAGGCGTAATAAGCCATTGGCAAAAAAGTTAACCAGCCAAACAATGGGGGAGAATACTTTAAGCAGAGGCGTTAATACAAAGGCCGCAGGGTAGGCAATTTTTTCAGGATAGAGCGCGGCGAGTGTTTTGGGTGCGACTTCGGCAAACACTAAAATGACTAAGGTGAGCAGGCCTGCCGCCAGTGCAATGCCCGCTTCACCAATCAGCTTCATGGCAATGATGGTGGCGATGGAGGAGGCAAAAATATTGACAAAATTATTGCCCAGCAAAATAACACCCAGTAATCGATCGGGTTTTTCGAGCAGTTTTTGCGCTTTAATCGCGCCTTTGTGTCCAGACTTAGCTTGGTGTTTTAAGCGATAGCGATTGAGCGCCATCATACTGGTTTCTGAGCTGGAAAACAGGGCGGAAAGAATGATAAGAAGAACTAAAATTCCAAATAAAATGGATACATCGAGCGAATTCAAAGTAGTCTTTTTTCGGTAGTGAGTGAATGGGGAATTATAACGGTTTCTGGTGTAAGAACCTAGTCAAGGAGATACATCTTAATCATTTCTTCGCCAAAGAGCTTGTTTTAGGCCTTTTGTGTACGCATCTTAATATCCTAAGCTTGATAAAATAATACTGGTGCCAACAAAGCTGAGAACCAGTAACACATAGGCCCAGATCGTGTAGCGGGCGGCTTTTCGCCCTCGCCATCCGTATTTAAAGTGGCCAAATAGAAACGCGCCATAGACCAACCAAGATAGGATGGCAAGAAAGGTTTTATGAATTAAGTGTTGCGCAAAAATATCTTCAATAAAAAAAGCACCGCTTAAGAGGGCGAAGCTTAAGAAGATAAAGCCAATTATGACCAGTTGAATTAAGGTATTTTCCATGACCTGCAGAGGGGGCAAGGCTTTCATTAGGCGTGACAGTTTCTTTTTACGAAATAGGCACTCTTGTCGACCATATAAAATAGCTTGTGCGGTGGCGATGCCCATAATGCTGTAAGCAGCAATGGAGATGAGTACATGAATGCCTAAGGTAAGCGGCAGAGGGGTGAAGTCATTCATGAATACTGGCAGTAATACGGTGAGAGCTGCTATTGGGTAGACAAAAATCCCAAGAATTTCGGTGTTTTTATTGATGCAAGTCACCAGTAAAATGGCACTGGCTAATAGCGCCACTAAGGATAAACCATTGCCCATATTAAAGTGAATCGCTTGATCTCCCCATAATGTGGAGCTTAATGCAAAGGCATGCACCAGCGTTGCCATTAAGGCCAGTTTAATGACCTTAGGGCGAATGTTAGTATCAGAGTTTCCTTGTATTTTTTGCCAAATAAGGCGGCTGGCCAATAAATATAAGAGACTGGCTAATAGGGCGCTTAATCCAGTGATAAACATAAAAACCAAATCCTTAGTATTTTGAAGGGTTACAAAGTCTACGATAGAGAGCATTTCCGCTATAATAGCGTAATTAATTTTTGAATTGAAGGTTACTGGCGTCAAAAACGTAAATACGTTGGCGAAAGTGTCTTTTTTTATGGAGAGTCGTAATGTTTGATAATTTATCGGATCGTTTAGCCAAAACCTTTAAGACCCTAAAAGGGCAAGGGCGTTTAACCGAATCTAATATTAAAGATGCGTTAAGAGACGTTCGCCGAGCGTTATTAGAAGCCGATGTGGCTCTGCCCGTGGTGAAAAACTTTATTGCAAAAGTACAAGAACGTGCGGTTGGACAAGAGGTCTCTACCAGTTTAAACCCTGGGCAAGCATTTATTAAAATTGTTCGTGAGCAGTTAACCGAGGTAATGGGCGCAGAAGCCGAGCCACTTAACTTTAATGTAGAGCCGCCTGCGGTGATTATGGTCGCGGGTTTGCAAGGGGCGGGTAAAACCACCTCGGTGGCTAAGCTGGCTAAGTTGCTTAAAGAGCGTGATAAGAAAAAAGTCATGCTGGTCTCGGCCGATGTTTATCGTCCTGCTGCGATTAAGCAACTAGAAACCTTAGCCAATCAAGTGGATGTATTGTTTTTCCCCTCATCGGCCGATCAAGACCCCATTGACATTGCACGCAATGCGCACGCCGAAGCCAAAAAACAATTTGTCGATGTTTTAATTTTAGATACCGCAGGTCGTTTGCACATCGATGGCGAGATGATGCAAGAGATTAAAAACCTGCATCAAAGCATTAACCCGTGCGAAACACTGTTTGTTGTGGATTCCATGACAGGGCAAGATGCCGCCAATACCGCCAAAGCGTTTAACGATGCCCTGCCTTTAACCGGGGTCATCTTAACCAAAACCGATGGCGATGCACGTGGCG
>JAKITH010000105.1 GCA_021648185.1 Thiomicrorhabdus sp.
CAGCATCCATGAGTTCACTTAGGTTGGTGTCATCTTGGGTTCTTACTAGAATGGGAATTTTTTCGTTTACTTGACGAATCGCTTTTAAAATTTTGATGGAGGCGTGTAAGTCGGTGAAGGTGATGATGACAATTTTAGCGCGTTCAATAACGGCGGCATGTAGGATGGTTTGTTTGCTGGCGTCACCGTAGTACACATTTTCGCCCGCCGCATGGGCTTCGTTTACGCGTGAAATGTCCATGTCTAACGCAATAAAACGTTGGTTGGAGAAGTGCAGTAATCGCCCTACAATTTGTCCAACACGACCAAAGCCACAGAGTATGACGTGGTTGGTAATATGCTGCGTCTCTGTTTCAATCGAGTTTTCAATTTCTTGTTGATTGGCTTTGTAACTGGTTGGGTGAATGAAGTTGGCAATGCGCCCGTTAAATTTAATTAAGAAGGGGGCAATGGCCATGTTTAATACTGCGGCCGTTAGTAGAATATTGCCTTCTTGTTCGGGCAGTAGGTTGTAGGTAAAGGCGAGGGTCATGATGACGAGGGTAAATTCGCCCACTTGTGAGAGAGAGAGCGCCACGCGCGTTGAAACCCCTTGAGGCTTACCAAATAGCCGAGAAACCCCGTATAAGACCGCTCCTTTAACGACGTAAATGGCGATGGTTAATAGGATGACGGTCCAAAAATGTTCAACCAATATGTCCAGTGAGATTATCATTCCGACGGTGACAAAAAACAGCCCTAAAAAGATGTCTTGGAAAGGGCGAATATCGGACTCGATTTGATGGCGATATTCGGTTTCACTGAGCATCATTCCGGCTAAAAAAGCCCCTAGCGTCATGGAAAGCCCCATCTCTTCGGTAAAGACGGCGGCACCCAGTGCAACGGTTAATACGGTTAGGGTAAACAGCTCTTGTGATTTGGCGGAGGCGACTTCATGAAACAGGGGTTTAAGCAGGTAGCGACCAGCTAAGTACATAATGACGACCACGAGTATGCCTTTTAAAAAGGCAAATCCTAGGGTAGAGGCGAGTGCATTTTCGCCACCATCGGTCATGCTCAGTGCCATTGCAGGAATCAGAATCAACAGCGGAATGGCCATGATGTCTTGAAAGATTAAAATGCCTACGGTAGAGCGGCCGTGTCTGGAGTGAATTTCGGACTGTTCGGTCAGTTGTTTAATAACAATGGCAGTGGAGGAGAGGGCAAATGCACCGGCAATGATAATGTTGGTATTGGTGTCTAAGCCTGCTAACCAACCGATACCAAATGCCACAAATGCGGTGATGAACACTTGTGCGGTGCCCAGCCCAAAGACCAGTCGTCGCATGGCAATCACTTGATTAAATGAGAACTCTAATCCGATGGCAAAGAGCAAAAAGACAATCCCAAACTCGGCCAGCAGACTGATGGTCTCTTCTTTTTCAATTAAGCTTAATCCATAAGGGCCAACAATCATGCCTACGATGATGTAGGCAAGAATAGGGGGAAAGTGCAGTCGCCTGGCGACGGAGATGGTAACAACCGCAATTCCTAATAAGAAGACAATGTTTAAAAGTAGGTGGTGTTCGTTCACTGGGTTTTTGCCTAAGGTAAAAGAGGTTAAAGTTAAATATATTTTAGTTAAGATTCAATTGGTTATTTCGTTATATTAAAGCGCATTGATAAGTCGATTGCTTTGATGTGCTTGGTGATTGCACCCGTTGAAATAAAGTCTACATTGGTTTCTACCAGTGTTTTAAGGTGCTGTATTTCTACATTTCCTGAGACTTCAAGCTTGGCTTTTCGTGCCACGATTTCAACCGCTTGCTTCATCATGTCAAGGGTAAAATTGTCGAGCATGATGATATCGGCGCCAGCTTCTAAGGCTTGTTGCACTTCGTCTAGGTTTTCTGTTTCGACTTCGACAGTAATGTCAGGGTGATTCTGTTTGGCGGTGGTCACGGCGTTTAAAATACTGCCGGCGGCAATAATGTGGTTCTCTTTAATTAAAATGGCATCGTACAAACCAATGCGGTGGTTGGTGCCACCACCACACGCTACGGCGTATTTTTGAGCCAACCGAAGCCCAGGGAGTGTTTTACGCGTGTCGAGCAGTTGCGTGCGACCTCCCTTTAATAAAGCAACGTATTGAGCGGTTACCGTGGCGGTGGCGGATAGGGTTTGTAAAAAATTTAAGGCGGTTCGTTCGGCGGTTAAAATACTTCGAGCGGCGCCTTTAATGACACAGAGTGTTTGATCGGCTGAAATATCATCTCCTTCTTCTGCTAACCATGTAATTTTAACGTTGGAATCTACTTGGCGAAACACTTCGTCAAACCATGGACGACCACATAGAACAGCAGATTCTCGGCAAATAATATTGGCTTCTGCTTGGGTGTCTTTAGGGATTAGTTCGGCGGTTAAATCGCCTCCCTTAATGTCCTCTTGTAATGCAATCGTGACCGTGTTTTCGAGTGTTTCAAAGTAGTTTATATCATTCATTTGTTTACGCTTTATATCACTGTATTGAGACGAAGGAATCTCATTATAATTCGTTAGATTATTTTGAGGGGGATTTTGCTCATAAAAGGTGAAAAAATCAAGCTTACAGCCCTTTAGAATTTTAAAAATGGGTATACTAAACAGTATGAAAACGTATAGTTTAGAAAATACTTATATGGTAGAATCGCAAACAGGATTACTGGTTGGGAGTGACTTTGTTGAAAGCCCAAATGCCAATGAACGCCCTTTGGGTGTTGAGCCTGAGTTGATTGTGGTGCATGGTATTAGTTTGCCACCCAATCAGTTTGGTGGTGAGGCCATTCAGCAGCTGTTTACCAACCAGTTAAACCCAAATGAAGACGTTTATTTTAAAGAGATATGCGCTTTAAAGGTTTCTGCACACCTTTTGATTCGTCGTGGTGGAGAGATTATTCAGTTTGTTCCTTTTCATAAACGTGCTTGGCATGCAGGCGTATCTTGTTTTAAGGGACGAGAAGGGTGTAATGATTTTTCGATTGGGATTGAGTTAGAGGGCACCGATGAAACATGCTATACGGCCAGTCAATATCAGAGTTTGGCTGGGGTGATTAAAGCATTGTGGCAAGCGTACCCAAGTTTGGCTGCACATAATGTGGTGGGGCATTGCGATATTGCCCCTGGGCGTAAAACCGATCCGGGCGCTTATTTTTTGTGGGAAGCGTTGGAGCGGTTGTTGGATTAAAAATCCATACCCGTTCTAAGCTATCCAGCCGTTATGACTGTTTGATGGGGGAGGGCTGGATTTAGGGCTAAATTTTAAACAAGGCTCGCCAGAGGTTTCTAATACAACGGCACTGGGCAATTGAGTTGTTTTAAAGCCAAATGCTTTACAGCCTCTTGGGTTGTTGGTGTCCCAAGTCACAAAAAAATGACGGCATTTAAAACAATCGATAGGGTGTGATTTTTTCATACAATCTTAAGTGTTATGTAATTAATACAGGTTGCTTAAATGTCATTAAGCGTTCAAAATTTATTGTAACAGTAGAATGCTTAAATTTCTAAGCGAGATTTGAGTTTATAAATATGCAAAGTTATACCCAAAGCGATTTTGGGTATAGAGACACAGAGGGTTAAGGTATGAGCAAAATTGGTCTATTTTATGGAACCGATACGGGTAATACAGAACGCGTCGCCGATCTGATTAAAGACGAAATAGGTTCCGATCTAGTGGAAGTGCATGACATTGCCACCGCCAGCGTAGAGGATTTTGCCAAATACGATAAAATTATTCTAGGCCAACCCACGTGGTATTACGGTGAACTGCAAAGCAGTTGGGACGATTTTTGGGAAGATTTTAAAACCATCGATTTTACGGGTAAAACCGTGGCGTGTTTTGGTTTGGGAGATCAGGCGGATTATTCGGAGTATTTTTTAGATGCCGTGGGCTTTATGCATGATATTGCGGTAGAGAATGGTGCTACCCCTGTAGGCTATACCTCCACAGAAGGCTTTGAGTTTGATGAGTCTAAAGCGGTTACGGAAGACGAAGAATTTTTTGTAGGGCTTGGCATTGATGAAGATCAACAGCCAGAGCTGACAGAAACTCGTATTGCGGAGTGGGTGGCTCAAATTAAAGAAGAGATGGATATTTAACAGTTTTCTTATTTAATGCCTGTTCTTAAGGGTAATTCGTTGGGATTTATTGCCCCTCCCCCTGCCAAGGGGGAGGCTGGGAGGGTTAACGATTCTGATAACGATTTAAATCAAACAGTCCTGATAAAACGGGCTTATTTCGAGCGTGTTCCTCAATAAACCAGTCGGCTAAAGGCCAAAACTCTGGATGAGTGCGCCTTACCCCATATTGATCCACAAATTTTTCGTAATCTTCTTTATTGTGAATATTGGCGCACTGTGCGGTGAAAGCTTCAATTTCAGCGTGTTTAACCGAGAAGAAGAAATTAGGGTAAGACCCTTCCAGCCAGTTTACGACCGTCATGGTGTCTTTATCAATATCAGCTCGATTCCGAAGTTTTTCATCCGCCAAAACAGAGGTAACGTTTTTATAAGCTTTGTTGCGAATTAACGTGTAAGCAAAGTCCTCCTCAGCGTGTTCCATTTGAATGCGTACGAACGCCACGTCGGGAAACGTGTGTAA
>JAKITH010000106.1 GCA_021648185.1 Thiomicrorhabdus sp.
TACTGCAATTTGTAACAGGGCTCATCATCTTTATGCTGATGTTGCGTTTTTTATTACGCGCAACCCATGCCGACTGGCGTCACCCCATTGTGACCTTTACTGCCAAGGTCACCAATCCACTGTGCGCTCCTATTAATATGGCGTTTCCACTAAAAGGGCGCTGGGACTGGTCTGCACTGGGCAGTGCCGTTATCATTCAAGCCTTGTTTGTCATTGCGATAGGTTATTTAACGGGTCGTGATTTTGGCGCCGCCTTTATCACCTTAAGCGCCACCACCGAAATCATGAACCAACTGCTCGACATGCTGTTTTGGTTAATCATTATTCAAGCGGTTTTAAGCTGGGTATCTCCTGGCAACAATCCCAATACCGCTATTTTTGACCAACTCACTCGACCGATATTAGCGCCCTTTCAGCGCGTTATTCCACCGATTGGAGGGGTTGATTTATCGCCTATTGCGGCGATTGTTACTATTAAACTGTTTCAAATTATCGTGGTTGGCTCCATTGCGGGCATCGCCCAACAGATGATAAGTTAGAGTAAAAAAATGACGCAAGCACTTGGGGTGATCACCCCACAAATCATGTCCATTGAAACCCCTCTGACCCTTTCAAGTGGCTCAGTACTGCCTCGCTACGATTTAGTGTATGAAACCTATGGAAAACTCAATCAAGACGCCAGCAATGCGCTACTGCTTTGTCACGCGCTCAGTGGTAACCACCATGTAGCGGGATTAGATGCAGATAATAAACCAGGGTGGTGGGACAACTACATTGGCCCTGGAAAACCCATCGACACCAACCATTTTTTTGTGGTCTGTTCCAATAATTTAGGGGGTTGCCATGGCAGTACAGGACCGACCAGTCCAAACCCTGAAACGGGGAAACCCTATGGTCCCGACTTCCCCATTGTCACCTGTCGTGATTGGGTCAACAGCCAAAATGAACTGCGTCAATACCTTGGTATGGACCAATGGGCCGCACTGATTGGCGGCTCCATGGGAGGGATGCAAGTTTTACAATGGGCGATTGATTACCCCAACAAGCTTCGCCATGCCTTAGTGATCGCCGCCGCCCCTAAGTTGTCGGCACAAAACATCGCCTTTAACGAAGTCGCACGTCGCGCCATTATGACCGATCCCGACTTTCATGAAGGCCGTTTTTTAGAACACAATACCATTCCTAAACAGGGATTGGCACAAGCTAGAATGTTAGGCCATTTAACCTATCTATCCGACGATATGATGGGGGCAAAATTTGGCCGTGAACGTAGAGAAGAAGCTTTAAAGTATAACTACGAAGTGGAATTTCAAGTTGAAAGCTACTTACGTTATCAAGGCGAAAAATTTGCCACCAAACAAAACTTTGATGCCAATACCTACCTGCTCATGACCAAAGCGTTGGACTACTTTGACCCTGCGGCGGAGTTTAACCATAGTCTATCCAAAGCACTGGCGCACGCCACCGCTAAATTTCTCGTGGTCTCCTTTACCAGCGATTGGCGTTTTGCGCCAGAGAGATCACATGAAATCGTCAAAGCCCTACTCGATAATGATGCCGACGTTTGTTACGCTGAAATCACCTCCGAACATGGTCACGATGCATTTTTACTGCCCAACGAGCACTATGAGGGAGTCTTTAGAGCCTATATGAAACGAGTATTACAAGATGTACCCGCGCATTCGAGTGAGGTGCAAAAATGAGCCTACTCACGCCTGAATTTAAACTTATTTCAGAGTGGATCACTCCCAACAGTCGCGTTTTAGATTTAGGGTGTGGCGATGGCCAACTGCTCAAACACCTGATCGACACCTACCACGTTACTGGCTACGGCATGGAGATTGACCCTCACAAAAACATTCAAGCAATTGAAAAAGGCTTAAACGTCATTCAAAGTGATCTCAACAGCCATGATCTTTCAGACTACTTTGAACCCAACTCATTTGACTACATCATCATGACCCAAGCCCTTCAAGTGGTTGGTCGACCCGATGAATTACTGGAAAACATGCTCGCCATTGGCAAACAGATTATTGTGACATTTCCCAACTTTGGCCACTGGCGTAACCGCGCCCAACTGCTATTAACAGGGCGCATGCCCAAAACCGATACGCTGCCCTATCATTGGTTCGACACGCCCAATATTCACATGTGTACCTTTAAAGACTTTGAAGAGCTGTGTGAAGACAAAGACATTGAAGTCGTTGCCCGCACCGTCGTCAACACCGAACACCGCAGTAGTTTAGGGATGAAAATTGCCCCCAATTGGTTAGGCGAAGTCGCTCTGTATAAAGTACAAAAGAAATATTAACTCTAAAGAGTTTAGGGGAGAAAAATGTCTGAAAACACAAGATTTAATGCGTTTATTTTAGGGCTGTTTTTATTTTTAGGCCTCTCATCTCTTGGCTATTTGCTTGGCAGCTCGGCCATCAAAGTCAAAGAATACGAGCGCTCTGTTACGGTTAAAGGGCTGTCAGAGCAAGAATTTAAAGCAGACATTGTTATTTGGCCTATTCAGTTTACCCAAGCCAATAATGACCTTGAAGCGCTCTATGCTTCTATTGAAAACAGTACCCAAAAAATACATGCGTTTTTAACCAAAAAAGGCATTTCGCAAGATGAAATCTCCATTACCACCCCCACCATTACCGACCTATCGGCTCAACAATATGGCAATATGGATCAACCCAAATTTCGCTATACTGCGATTCAAACCGTAACCGTTTACTCTAAAAACATTGATGTGGTTCGCCAAGTTATGAGCTCTCTTTCAACCCTTGGTAAACAGGGTATCGTCTTTAATAACTACCAATATCAAACCGAATACTTATTTACTCGACTTAATGAAGTCAAGCCAAAAATGATTGAAGAGGCCACTCGAAAAGCACGCGAAGTGGCAGAGAAATTTGCCTCCGATTCACAAAGTCGCTTAGGAAAAATCAAAAGAGCCTCTCAAGGGCAATTTAGTGTTTCACCACGTGATGCCAATAATCCGCATATTAAAAAAGTACGCGTGGTTTCAACGGTGGTGTATTATTTATCGGACTAAAAAACAGCCACCCTTCAACTAAGGCAACTGGAAGTCGCATTTTTATCTAATCATTTGAACTAGGCTCATATATTTGCTAATCTATTACAAATAGTAACAATTATCATTTAGATATAAAGTAAATAATATAATGCCGCAACTCAAAACACCCAGCAAACATAACCTACTGCTCTCACAGTGCTCTGCTGGGCAAACGAGTCAAATTACCGCATTATTAGGTGACTCTAAAATTAAAATGCGCCTTGTGCACTTAGGGTTTCACACCAACAGCATGGTGGAGCTGATTCTTATCCGAGGTCAAAATTTAGTGGTCAGTGTCGATGGCAGTCGGTTTGCGATGGACAAGCACATTGCCGACTTTATTCAAGTTGAGCCGTTATCATGAATTCGTCTAAAAACACCCTAAAAACGTGTAAAAATCCGTTTAAAAATTCTCCCCCCCCCTCTCAAAAGCGCCTCCAACTGGCGCTGATTGGCAACCCAAACAGCGGTAAAACCACGCTCTTTAATCGCTTAACGGGCAGCCAACAAACCACGGGAAACTGGCCGGGTGTCACGGTAGAACAAAAGCTAGGCACTTTTGAGTGCAGTCAATATGACTATGATGTGATTGATCTGCCGGGCGTGTATAGCTTAGAGCAAACCTCTCACAGTGGCTTAGACGAACAGGTCGCGTGTCGTTATTTGCAAACACAATCGGCTGATTTAGTGATTAATGTAGTGGATGCCACCAGTTTAGAACGTCAACTGTTTTTAACCGCACAACTGTTGCACATGGGGTTACCCGTGGTGGTGGTGCTCAATCGCATGGATCTTTTAAAGGAGCGAAACCTCCACATTGACTGCGATAAACTTGCAGAGCAGCTGGGATGCCCTGTTATTCCCGTTTCTGCTTATTACAATAAAGGCGTAGACCACCTAAAACAGCAACTATCTCAATGTATAAACCAACCCGCTAAGTTACACCTTAACCTGCCCAACGAGCTGCATCAATCCGTGCATGCTCTGCAAAAACAAATTGAACAAACGCAAAATTTCACCCCCTCTTGCTGGCAAAGTTTGCAAATATTGGTTCACCCCCTCACCGCACCCAACACGATACTGCCCTTTTGCCAAGCCGAAAAACAACGATTAGAGACCTTGTATCAAGAGGATTTAGCCCTTATTGTGGCCGACTTATATTTTCAATTTGCGCACAATGCTGCACACGCTTGCCAAGTTCATACCGACCAATTTACCCGAAGCAGTACCGACCGACTTGATCGCTGGTTACTGCACCCCTATTTAGGAATGCCGATATTTTTAGTCATCATGTATTTAGTCTTTGCGCTCTCCATCACCATCGGCAATGCCTTCTTAGATTTTTTTGATTTAGGCGCACAAGCGCTGTTTGTTGATGGGCCCACCGCACTGCTCACATCAGTTCATTCCCCACAATGGCTCATCTCCTTTTTAGCTCAAGGCATTGGCGGGGGCATTCAAGTCGTGGCCACCTTTATTCCCGTTATTGGCGCCCTGTTTTTACTGCCCTCCATTATGGAAGAGCCGGGCTCCATGCAACGCGCC
>JAKITH010000107.1 GCA_021648185.1 Thiomicrorhabdus sp.
CCCGAAACCAGACCCGACACCAGAACCGACACCAACAGGTGTTGATAATATTGAAGGGCAAAACTGGCGAGAGGCATTGGGATGTCCTACTGTTCCGTAACAGGCTGTTGTCGTTTTGTACTTAAGGAGAATGCGCTATGAATGGTTTAGGGGTTGAACAACAAAAAGGTTTTTCATTGCTTGAGTTGGTTATTGCCATGGCAGTGCTGGCTGCTTTAGCGGTGGTAACAGTGAATGTTGTTAAGAATCAGCAAGAATACAGCCATGCGATTCAAAACGAACAGTATATGCAGCAAGTGCAGTCGGCTTTTATGACATTTGTAAAAACCAACGGTTTTCTGCCTTGCCCTGATACAACAGGGGATGGTAAAGAAAATCGTGCTACAACCTCTCCTTTTGAATGTACTCTGGCAAGGGGTCGTATTCCTTTTTTAGAGTTAGGCGTGGCTAGAACAGATGCTTGGCAGCAACCACTTTTTTATGCGGTTAATACAAAAGCAGACAGCAGTGGGCTGCTTGAAATTGCTGATCCAAATAAAGCGGCTAGCTACTTTAATAATCAAGGGGCACCTATTTTTGGTTTTAGGACACCTCCCGTAGGGAAAGTTGGTGGCACAGGTAATTATCGTATTTGCAGTGAGTTTACGGATATTGCAACGGGATGCCCTGGGCCGAGTACTTCTTTGATTGAAGAGTTTGCGATTGCTGTTATCGTGAGCTTTGGCCAAAATGGTGCAGCCACTTGGAATGAAATAAATACGGGCACCAGTGCCGGGTTGGATGCGGCTGAAGCAGAAAATGTCGACAATGATCAAAACTTTTGGTTAGCTGAAGGGAGTCAAAGAGCGGGTAGAGCGTTTGACGATCAGTTATTTTGGATTTTAGCGGGGGATGTAAAGTATGGCATTACCTCAACGGGTGGTCATTTACCCATTATTCCGGTTCCTTGAATAATCGGGATGAAAAGGAGTTTTTATGAAATATTTTAAAATGCAAAAAGGCTTTACGCTAGTAGAGCTTGCCGTGGTTTTGGGCATTGTTTCGGTATTAGCGGTAGGTTCTGTTGCACTGTTTAGTGAGCAAAAGGCAAATGTTGATATTGATATGAGCAGCGCTAAATTAGAAGCGGCTAAGGTTGCTTTGATTCGTTTTGCCGAAAAAAATGATTATTTGCCCTGTCCTGACGGTAATGTAGTGGGTCAAAGTGGGTTTGGGTTTGAAAACCGTACCGCGTTGCAAGCCAGTTTTGCAGCACAATCGGCTACGTTAGGGACACCTGCTCAGGCTCCAACGGCAACGAATCCTTTTATTCCAGCGGAACCTGCACAACCCGCGCAACCCGCTCGTACTGAAAATGTAGACACTTGTACGGTAGACAGTGGCACGCTTCCTTTTGAGATGTTAGGCCTATCGTTATCCGATGTAAGAGACAGTTTTGGAAACCTATTTCAGTATTCGGTGACTGGTGGAGTGGATGTTGCGGCCAATATCGCAAATTGCCCAGTGGACTCTGCATGTTTTTTTAATCGCAATCGTGCTCCAGCATTTAACTTAACCACCGAGCCTGTAGCAGGCTCTATTGGGGTTAATAATCTTACCGTATGTTCGGGTTTAACCTGTGTGGGCAGTAACTTATTAGGCGATGGATTGATTGCTGTTTTAGTGGCGCATAACCAAGATGGTTTTTCAGGCAGTATGAGTGGTGAGGAGGCCGAAAACCAAGATGGTGACCAAGTGTTTGTCCAGAAAAGGATATCTTTGGGAGAGGGGGACTATTTTGATGATTTATTGGTGTCTATTTCGGGTGCCGAATTGAAGCGAGGCGAGGAGAAAACCTATCAAAAAGAGAGTGTTGCTGAAATCGCAGGCGGTACGGCACTTGCAGGAAATGACTTGATTAATATGGGGGATAACTCGGTAGGGGGGTCAGGAACCAATAATGGTAAGGATGAGGCTATTTGGGATCGTGTCAATCAAATCTTTGATTTTGGGGTTGCAGCGGCCAATCAAGAAGTGGTGTTAACCTATAATACGTATGTGGTAGGAGCCTGGGATCAACCTGAGACAACAAACTCTAATGTAACCAGTGACCAAGGAACGGTAACCAGTAATAATACCCAGGTTAAGTATTACGATTATGATCATAAAGTGGATAATTTTGATGGCGTTGTGCAGGTTAGTTTTGTTGCAGGTAGTATAGATCCTAATGTAACAGGAGAAACGTATACTTTAGTCGATACTTATAATTCGAGTGGTCAAATTGAACACTTGCAGGTGACAGAAGGAGTGACTTATGAGACCTATCAACCCTATTGGAATGACAGTGCTGAAATTATTTTAACAACCGATGAAAATGGTCAGATTGATTTGGAGTTTGCTGTGGGAACAACGGCAACGGTTGAAACGATTGATTTTACGGACATAGAGTTAGTGTATTACAACACCCCACCACCAATTCCAAACTTTCCTTCGGTCGCACCTATATCAGGCATTTCACAAACGGAGGGGTTGTGATGTTGAGTGTTAAGAAGCCAGATCAACAAGGGTTTTCGTTAATTGAAATCGCTATTGTCTTAACGATTATTGGGGTTCTCTCCACAGGATTTTTATTTGGGGTAAGTGAATTTAGCTCTGTTCAAAATATGAAAGAGGCTCAGCAAAAAACCAAGCATTTGAAAGAGCAGATATTGATGTTTGGTAAAGTCAATAAATTTTTACCTTGCCCAGACAGTGATTTTGATGGGTTTGAGAACCGAAACGGTTCAATCTGTTTAACCGCAGTAGGAACCGCTCCTTATGTGGATTTAGGCTTAAAACGAGAGGAGGTGCAAGATGCATGGGGGAATTTTATTCGCTATGCGGTAAATCAAAATACAGGCGATTCTGCGCTCATTTGCGATAAAAGAACCTCTGCGAGCTTTTTTTGTAACTCTGGCTTTGGTGTAAACTGGTTTACTTTTACAGAAACGCCTCCTTTGAGTACGAATAGAGGGGGGGGGAATTATTATGTGTGTAATCAAAATCCAGTGAGTTGTGATGCAACTGCGGTTGCAACCGCCTCTAATTTAGCCTCTGATACCGCCAGTATTGTGTTGGTTGCCTATAATGAAGATGGACATCAGGCTTTGACGGATTGTGCTTCAAACACTGGAGCCAGTTTAGAAAATTGTGATGTGGATGCGTTTTATCAACAGGGAAGAATGACTTCTGAGGACGGGCAGTTTTATGATGATGTTGTGCTGGCCATTAATGGTTCTGAAATTAAGGAAGCCATGTTAGGAAATGTCGTGGTTTGGAATGAATATCCCTCCATTGCAGGGCAAGGTCAGTTAACTCCAACCTATGAAGATTTTGACATTACAGCAACGGATAATCAAGCCAGTATTGAAACCGCAGGAGATGATGTGGTCTTTGTAAAACGAAACGTGGATACAGCACTGAATTTAGGCAGTGGGGACGATTACATCGCCATAGGCAATGATTTAAATGCGGGCGCAAACTTAGATACAGGCGTGGGTAACGATACCGTTTATATTGTAGGGCAGGCTAACGCAAATGTGTTGTTAGGCGATGGTGATGACGCTTTCGTGTTGGCAACGAATTTAACCCAAACATTGGATGCCGGCATTGGTAATGATAAAATTTGGATTCAAGACAATGTGATTTCAGGGGCTACGTTTATATTGGGTGCAGGCGATGATGTGGTCTGGTTGGGGGAGTCCAGTGATTCACTATCAGGAGGCTTAGCATCGAATGTGGATGGTGGCGTTGGTTATGATATTTTAGTGTTGGAAAATATGACGCAAACTGAGTGGAATGCAGACGCCATTTTTCAGTCGTATGTGGCTAATTTTGAATTGGTTGTGTTTAGTGATAATGGCTCAGGAATAAGAGAGTCTACCACCTTACCTTAACGATATGGATACTTACTTTTGAAAAACACAACCATTCTTTTAGTGGATGACAATGATGCGTTACGTGGCATGTTAAGCTTTTCATTGGAGCAGGAGGGCTACCCCGTATTTGAAGCCGAATCAAGATCCAGTGCGCTGGCGGTTTTACAGTCCCAAGAGATTTGCATTGTGCTACTGGATATGGGAATGCCCCCCAATCAATATAGCCCAGAAGAGGGCTTAGCGGTACTGGATTGGATTCAGGAACATCGTCCTGAAATTAAGGTCATTGTATTAACAGGGCAAGACGATGAAGGTATTTCCTATTCAGCGCTTAAAAGAGGCGCGTTTGATTTTTTAGACAAACCCATCACCGTAGAGGCTCTATTGGCTGCCATTAAGCGAGCGCAACTGTTTTATGAGCAAACAGAAAAGCTCAAAGATCAAGAGGGAATTCAGACCGTTCAACTGGAAATGAGCTTAGGGCAAGGCGTTAAAGAGATTCGTAATCAGGCAGAGCAAAAATTGATTAAACAAGTTTTGGCAGACACCGAGTTTAATGTGCATGAAACCGCCAGACGATTAGGGTTAAAAAGAGAAAATGTATATTATCTAATTAAAAAATATGGCATTCAGCGAAAAAAACTGTCCAGTCAGGAAAAAGAGTAAACAGTGTCCTCTTTAGAAGCCCCACTCATCCATTGGTTATGGTTGG
>JAKITH010000108.1 GCA_021648185.1 Thiomicrorhabdus sp.
TGGCCATTTTGTTGAATGTAATGGCCTTTTTTGGCTTTCTCTGCGGCTTTTTTGCCCCCAAGGTACTCCACTTCTTGAAGGGTTAACTGGTTGTTTAAAGCAATTTTTTCGTAGTGTTTTAATCGCTCTTGGTTAATCGCTTTAACCAAGTTTCGTGTGGCTTTTCGGTCTTGAATAACCGCCAAAAATCCGTTGACTTTTTCGCCAATTTTTCCTTGTGCTTTATAAGTGGCTAATTGCTCTTTGGCTTCAGAGAGTGTCATCGCTTGCACACTTATAGAGGTAACCATAAGGAAAGTAATGAACATCAGTGGTTGCAGTATCTTATATCGTTTTATCATGTGAGCCCCTTACTTAAAATAAACCGATGACGGGTGTAAACAGTTCATCGAGTTGTTGATCGACTTTGATTAAAGTCTCATTTTTAGCCTTGGCTTTGGTTTTTGGTGTCTCTTTTACCACTTTTTGAACCGCTACCTTATTAGCTTCTTTTGTTGTTTTGGTCGGTGTGTTGGGAGAGCAGGCCGATAGCCCAATGATGATTGTGAGTGCAAATAGGCTGTGTACCAGCCGTTTAAAATAGAACATTTAAAACCCCTTATAGAAAAAGTTGATCTAAAATTTTTAAATGAGACCTTTGCACGAGAGGGACGCGAGAGAAAAAAGAGATGAAATTTGACTGATTGAGGCGGAAACCGCAGGGAATACCTAGGTATTCGCAAGGTTTTCAACGAAAATCAGGCGTATTTCAGCCTTTTTTATACCCCTCAAGGGGGTACTGAAAAGAGTCCGTGCATCCTTTCGTGCAAAGGTCTCTCTAATAAACGTATTTTCTATCTGGGGATTAGGGAACTAAGTCTATCTAGCAGGAGAATGACATCATGGCGATTGACATCAATAACACCAACCCCATTCAAGCGTATCAAAACACGGCAAAGCAAACGGCCGCCGCCCAAACAGTGGACGACTCTAAAGGTACGTTAAATAAAACCGACCCGACAGAACCCTCCTCTTTATCGACGATGAAAACCGACCAGCAAGCCAGCTTAATTGCGCATCTATTTGGCGATGGTAAATCGGCCAATGAGAGCAGTTTAAAACTGACGTTTCAAGCGTCCATCGAAAAACTAAATGAGATACTCAGTGCAGAATTTGGTTTAGCAGAAGGAGCTACAGCCCCTATTAGCGAAGAGACATTACAGCAACAAGGTGGTATGGAGTACTGGACACCTGAAAACACGGCTCAACGCATTGTAGATGGCAGCACGGCTTTTTTTGCGGCTTTTCAATCGGCAAACCCTGACCTTGAAGGAGAAGCGTTAATGGATCGTTTTATTGAGGTCGTTGGTGGCGGTGTCACTCAAGGCTTTGAAGAAGCCAAAGGTTTATTAGGCGATATGAAGGTACTGGAAGGTAGTATTGCCGACAATATCGACAAAACCTATACACTGGTTCAAGAAGGGTTTCAAAACTTTCGTAATCAATATTTAGGCATATCAAATGTCACTGATGCTGACAATACGCCCCCTAAAACGGATGACCCTCAAGGAAGTTAATCTTTACTAAGCCATACAAAAACTAACGGGCAATAAAAAAGGGGCTAAAAGCCCCTTTTTTATTTGAATAAATTCAAAAAATTATTCAATCTCTTCCAGTCTAACTTTCGTTAACCCTGTTTCATTAGCATAGTTGGTTAATTCAGCCGTTGAGGTTGCCCCCATTTTAGTCATTAAGTTTTCGCGATGTTTAGAAACCGTACGATCACTGATTTCTAACATTTCAGCAATCTCTTTGGTTTTATACCCTTCTGCAACCAGTTTAACCACTTGCTTTTCACGAACAGACAGTCGCTTATTATTCAAGCCTGCGGCTTCTTCTAAAATAGGTTGAATTTCAGAGTGAATAAACGTTTCACCGTCCATAACTTTGTAAATACCTTTAATCAACTCTTTCGGTGAAACCGACTTCATTGCAATACCCGCCACACCAAGCTCCAGAACTTCGGTCCAAACATTGGTGGTTTCTGCGGCCGTTAAAACAATAACTTTCGTTTCACCATAACGTTTTTTAATGTGACTGATGGCATTTAAACCACTTAATTTTGGCATCGATAAATCAAGCAACACCACTTGCGGAGACTTGGCACGAACTAACTCCAAGCACTCCAAACCATCTTCCGCTTCTGCAACGACATCAAATCCGTCTTCAGCGTCAATAATCGATTTGAATCCAGCTCTCACAAGAGCATGGTCTTCGGCCAGTAAAATACTAATTTTTTCAGACATGGAAGGGTCCCAATTTAAAGAGTTTAACCATTTACCGCGCGCCATATTAGCGGAGGCTTAATTTTAATTTATTATGCATTATGACGAATCATTATAGACTTCTCAAGATATTTTAACCCAAACATCAACTTTTCTAACATAAGATCTGTTTTTTTCTGTTTATTACCCATCAAATGCTTATTTTTTTGAGCGTATTCTTCAATCTCTCTCAATACGGAAACCATACCATTTAATTGCAGTAACATGCAGTTTCCTTTTAAATAGTGTGCTTTTTTAAGCAGTTTTTGTACATTATCTTCTCGGACAAGAGACTTCAGCTCTTCAATTCCTGCATTTAAATCCAGTAAAAAGTCATGAATTAACGCCTGAAACGATTCTGGCACATCTTCGATTCCCTCCCATTCACCCCCGCTACTTTTAATATCTTTTTTACTCTTTAAAGTCGCGGAACCTTTCTCAAGGTCATCTAGAATCGTATTAAGTTCAGCATTAACATGAGGCGACTCTTCAGGTAGTTCAAATATACCCTCTTCTTGCAAGGCGGCAACAATTTGCTCTTTTGATACTGGCTTCACAAACCAGTGATTAAATCCATTTGACCCTACCGGCTCACCTTCCAATGTAAAGTTAGACTCATCTCCGCCGGCCGTTACTGCAAATACTTTTTTAAGGTTTTTGGCCGCATCACACTTGGCCTCAACACACGCTTTAATTTTATGACTGACTTCCATGCCATCTAAAAAAGGCATTTGAATGTCTAAAAATACATAATCAAAGGTGTTTTCTTGAAACAACTGCCAAGCTTCACGGCCATTTTTCGCTTCAACTACCACACAATTTAACTCTTGTAGGTAGCCTCCCAAAACCATTAAATTAATTTTAGAGTCGTCCGCAATTAAAACCTGAGGACACTCACCAGACACATTTATCAAATGCGTTACACCGTTCTGATGCTCTACACTATTCTTAGTCGCCGCGGCTTCTAGCGTTGTGTGTTCGAGTAAGTCGCTTGCTCTATTAACCGCCTCTTTCTCTACGGATTTGTCCACACTGGCATCAAAAAACAGGTCAAAACTAAACGAAGTACCTACGCCTAAAATGGATTGAACAGAAATCCCCCCACCCATCAATGAAACCAACTTCTGAACCACTAACAACCCCAGTCCAGATCCAATACTCTGAGTGCTGCCAATACTCTCTAGCTGGGCATAAGGTTCAAATATACGCTCTAACTGATCCTCTGCAATGCCCTCACCTGAGTCGGTTATTTTAAAGAAAAAGTGATTTTTTTCTTTCTGAATAATTTCAATGGTAACACCGCCATACTGGGTAAACTTAATGCTGTTTACAATCAGATTAATCAACACTTGAGACAAACGTACACTGTCGCCTACCACCCAATCTTGCTTTCCTAAATAAATTAATGAAACAATCAAGCCTTTATCCGCGGCAATCGAACTGGTTAACTGCTTTACATTGTGTAAGGTCTCTTTTAATGAAAACTCCATGGGATGAAGGGTTATTTCGTCATACTCCGTTTGTGAGTACGTCAAAATATCATTGACTAAAAACGTCGATTGTTCTGCGGTAATGTGGATGGCTTTCAGTGCCGAAAGCACCTCTTCATCTGTTTCATTCAACCGCAACCGCTGAACCAAGCTGCTGATTCCCAATAAAGGTGAACGTAACTCATGGCTTAACAATGCAAGAAAACGAGACTGTTTTTGATAGGACTCATTAATAATTCGATTCTGCTCTTCCAACTGACTCTGCCGTTCAACCAACTGTTTTACCGAAAGCCGCCCTTGAGCATCTACAATTTCACGCTCTAATGCCACCATTTCAGTCACATCCATGCAGTTGGCCAATACATAACGTTTACCTGAGTCACTGTAAACATGCAACTTATGCTGAAAAGACATTTTTCCCTGACGCGTATGGTAAGAAGCGACAAAACGGACGTCTGAATCGGGATTATTTAATATTTCTTGAGCTTTAATGTCGATAACAGGGGTGCGATAACGCCCCATCATATCGTCAAATTGAACAATTTTTTGTTCAAATAGCATGCTCAATGCAGGAGAAAGTTGCAATGTTTTCTTCTCATCACAAGAGGAATAACGCCACCATAATGTTTTATTTACCAGTTCATCGGCCAACACATTATTTTTATTCAAAATGGACTCTCTCTGTCTTTTTAAATTAAACACGCGTAAAATAGGAACCATTAAAGCCTTTGTGGCACCCTACGCTATAAACGCAATCCTCATCATACAATCATAAT
>JAKITH010000109.1 GCA_021648185.1 Thiomicrorhabdus sp.
CACATCTCGATTGGTAAAGCCCGAGACAGACTGGTATTCTATGCCATAACCTGCATTTCCCGATGCCATCGCAACGGGTGAATTGCATTGAATTCCACAAATATTTACCGATAAATCAATCACAAACAAGCCCCCTGAGACCTTTGCTATGTTACATATAATTCTTTATGAACCAGAAATCCCCCAAAACACAGGGGCTTTAATTCGCTTAAGCGCCAACATGGGCGCACATTTACACCTGATTCACCCCATCGCCTTCGACTTAAGTGAAAAAAAGGTACGCAGAGCAGGTCTGGATTACGCCGAACTGGCAAACCTGCAAGAACATCAAAGCTTAAACGCCTGTTTAGAAGCCATTCAACCCAATCGCGTTTTTGCACTTACCACCAAGACCACTCGACTCTATACCGCCCCCAGCTTTGAAGACGGTGATGCATTCTTATTTGGCCCAGAAACCCGTGGACTACCCGCAGAAGTCATTGCAAGCCTGCCAGAAGCACAACGATTAACCATCCCGATGATTCCTGGCGGACGCAGTTTAAACTTAGCCAATGCCGTTTCGGTTATGGCCTACGAAGCTTGGCGACAATTAGATTTTAATACAGCACTATAGCCTAATTTTCCGATGGAAACTCGACAGGGCGCGTTAACACCTTATCTAAAAGCTGAGCGAACTACAACTTAGCTTCTGACTTACCAGAACGCGCCAACAATGCAAAAGCCGCTTCTTGTGGCAAAGACTGTTCCGATACAATGCGGAACACCTGCTCCATAATGGGTAAGTCCAACTGCAATTTCTCTGCAATAATCTTAACCACCTTAACCGCTTTAACCCCTTCAACCACTTGGCCGATCTCATTCATTACCGCGCAAGCAGGCTGATTGCTTTCTGCTAAGCGCTTACCAAAACGTCGGTTCCGCGATAGATCATCTGTACAAGTCAACACCAAGTCACCCAAGCCAGCCAAGCCCATCAAGGTTTCAGGCAAGCCACCCAAGGCTTGACCAAAGCGCATCATCTCAACCATTCCACGTGAAATCAATGCGGCACGTGCATTTGCTCCTAAGCCCAAGCCATCGCTTAACCCTGTGGCAATTGCGATGATGTTCTTATAAGCACCTCCCACTTCAACGCCTACAATATCTGTTTGGGTATACATTCGAAAGGCATCAAAATGAAAGGCATCTGCCCAATATTGAGCTTCGCTCTCTTGCTCTGAAGCGCTAACCATCGCCGTTGGTAGCCCTTTGGCCACTTCACTTGCAAAAGTAGGTCCTGACAAAACAGCAATACCTGTATTCCGCTCTAATACCTCTTCGGCCACTTGGTGCAACAAATGCTGGGAGTTTGGTTCAAATCCCTTTGTTGCCCACGCCACATGAACAGAACACGAAGAAAGCAGACCCGATACCCGTTGCAACACGCCTCTAAAGGCATCACTTGGTACTACGAGCAATATGGCATCAACCTCAGGAAGAAGCTGTTCAAGAGAATCGCTTACCATTAAATTTTTAGGAAAAGGAGTGCCTAAAAGATAGCGGGAATTTTCACTCGCCGCCTTCATTGCCTGCACTTGCTCAGAACAATGAGACCAAAGCGTAACAACATGCCCTGCTTTCGCCAGATGGATCGCTAATGCCGTCCCCCAAGCACCCGCACCCAACACTGCAATTTTTTGCTCTACTGGACTAGATACGTAAGAGACAGACATCAAACAAACTACTGTTCCGTTGGCTTTTCAGCGTTGCCTTGAGACCCTTCTGCTTTTTGAAGGTGCTCATGGTACATTAATTCAAAATTAACAGGCTCTAGCAATAACTGCGGGAAGCCACCACGAGCCACTAAATCCGATACCGTCTCACGCGCATAAGGAAACAAAATTCCTGGCGCTTGTACCGCTAACATATACCCCATTTCTTCTTCTGTAAATCCTGAAATGGTAAATACACCTGCCTGCTCAACTTCACATAAAAAAGCAACTTTCTCGTCCACTCTTGTGGTCACTGTTACGCGCACAACCACATTAAACATCTCACCCTCTATGTTTTTGGTTTCAACATTCAGGTCAATCGACAACTGAGGCTGAAATTCTGACCCAAAAATAGCAGGGGCATTAGGGGACTCAAAAGAGATATCTTTGGTGTAAATCTTTTGAATTAAAAATACGTGCTTTGGGGCATCTGACATAATATTTTCCTAATTAATTTGCTAATAAAGGCTCTATTTCTCCACGGGTATCCGCGGCAAATAGATCATCATAACCACCCACATGGTGGTCATCTATAAAAATTTGGGGGACAGAGGTTCGCCCTGATCTCGACTCCATTTCAAGTCGAAGCAAGCGACTCCCTCTAATATCAATCACTTTGTACGCAATATTTTTTGCATTTAACAAACGCGTTGCCATCTGACAATATGGGCACGATGGTTTTGTATACATAACAACAAGGGCCATTTTCTCTCCTAAAACTCAATTAAACCTTACTTAGTGGCCGCTTTCTTTTTAGCCTTTTTCGATTTCGCTTTTACAACAGGCAAGCCAGCGGCTTTCCAAGCATTAATACCACCTGTAAGATTAGAGACCGCAGTATACCCTGCTTTCACCAATATAGAGGCCGCCTTAGATGAACGAATACCACTCAAACAATAAACCAAAATCGGTTGATCTTTATTTTTTGGCAACAAATTCAACTGATTTGGCAAATCCGATACCGAGATGTTTTTTGCATTACCAATAGACCCCTCTTTATATTCATTAGAAGTACGAATATCAAGCAAAAAGGCATCATCATTAAACAATCGAGTCGCCTCATCCGTACTAACAGACTTAAACCCCGCCAAACGATCACTCAAATAACTATAAGCCAACATCGCAATTATAATCACTAACGCAACAAATAATAACGCCTGCTCTTCCACAAATTCACTAAACATTACAAACCTCAATATATCTTAATAATCAAACCTGATGATTTTACCAGTGAAACTCGATACAATGAATGGAATTATTAATTATTTACAGAGCAGAGACAACACATGGGCCAAGATATTAAACCAAAAATCAAAATTAAACAGCGTCCGACGGGGCTTCTTATTCTAGATGGCTGGGGCTACCGAGAAGAAACGGAACACAACGCCATTGCACAAGCCAATACGCCCAACTGGGATAAATTAATGGCCAACAACCCCCACACTCTCATCCACACATCCGGAATAGATGTTGGGCTTCCCAATGAACAAATGGGGAATTCTGAAGTGGGGCATATGAACTTAGGGGCTGGACGCGTGGTCTATCAAGAGCTCACTCGCATTCAGAAAGACATTGACGATGGGCGTTTTTTTAACAACAACGCACTGCTTGGTGCCATTGATAAAGCGTCTGAACGAGACCATGCCGTTCACATCATGATTCTCTTATCCGATGGCGGCGTACACTCTCACATTGAACACGCCAAAGCCGCACTATCACTTGCCGTAGAACGTGGTGCCAAAACCTACTTGCATGTCTTTGCGGATGGACGAGATACTGCTCCAGAAAGTGCTCTGGAATATATTGCTGATATCGAAGCGCACATGAAAAAAATCAAAGGCGGTTGCATTGCCTCTATTACAGGTCGTTTTTATGCACTCGATCGTGACTCTCGCTGGGAACGTACGGAAGAGGCGTACAACGTCATTTGCTGTGGTCAATCTGAATTTAAAGCTAACTCAGCCAAAGAGGCCGTGGAAATGGCTTATGCACGTGGCGAGACAGATGAGTTTATTCAACCTACCGCGATTCTCAATAAAAAAGGGAAAAAAGTTAAAGTTAAAGACGGTGATTCCATTATCTTTATGAACTACCGTTCAGACCGTGCTCGTCAAATTACCAGTGCCTTTATTATTGATGATTTTGGTGACTTTCACCGTTGCAAAACACCTATATTGTCTAGCTTTGTAACCCTCACTCAATACAATAAAAGCTTTGAAAACTTTGGTGCCAGCGTGGCTTATCGCCCAACCAAGCTAAAAAACACCTTTGGTGAGGTCATCGCAAAACACAAGCTTCGCCAGTTACGCATTGCAGAAACTGAAAAATATGCACACGTTACGTTCTTCTTAAACGGCGGGATTGAAGCCCCTTACCAAGGAGAGGATCGCATCCTTGTCCCTTCGCCTAAAGTACGCACCTATGACCTTCAGCCCGAAATGAGCATCGTCGAGTTAACCGAAAAACTGACCGAAGCCATTGAATCTGATAAATATGATACTTTTATTTGTAATATTGCCAATCCCGATATGGTTGGACATACTGGAAAATTTGATGCTTGCATCAAAGCGGTAGAGGCGGTGGATAACGCCCTAGGAAAGATATTGAAATCCATCGAAAAATCAGGTGGCCAAATCATTATCACAGCCGACCACGGCAACATTGAAATGCTCATTGATCCTAAAACAGGCAAACCACTCACCTCACACACAACCTTCCCTGTACCACTCGTATACATAGGACCTAAAACCCTCTCTTTACGCAGCGGTGGCG
>JAKITH010000110.1 GCA_021648185.1 Thiomicrorhabdus sp.
TAAGACTACTCCATCCTATCATCCCCTTTATTACCGAAGAGGCATGGCAATCGGTTGCACCATTGGCCGGCAAGCAAGGCGAGACCATTATGTTAGCGCCCTATCCGCAAGCCGATGAATCTAAAATTGATCTTGATGCGATGGCAGAGCTGGAGTGGGTTAAAAATTTCATTGTTGGAGTCCGTAAAATTCGCTCTGAAATGGACATCGCACCGGGTAAACCACTGCCCGTCTTTTTAGACGGATTAAGCACTCAAGACCAACAATGGCTAGACAACAACAAGCGTTACCTGTTATCGTTAGCAAAATTAGCCACCATTGACGTATTAGATCCCAATGACATCGCGCCTGAATCGGCCGTGGCATTGGTGGGGGAGATGAAAGTTCTAATACCCATTGCGGGCTTAATTGATAAAGACGCCGAACTGGCTCGCCTCTCCAAAGAGATCGGCAAGCTGCAAAATGAAATTAAACGCCTCAGCGGAAAATTAAGCAATCAGGGCTTTGTCGCCAAAGCCCCTGAAGCCGTTGTTGCTAAAGAGCGCGAAAAACTGGCTGGTTACCAAGCTGCTCTCCATAATTTAGAGACTCAATATGAAAAAATTCAACAAATTTAATCTCGTACTCGCCCCCATTGCCAAAGGTTTAATCATTGCAAGCCTTGCGAGCTTAACGTTAACCTCGCACAGCGCTTATGCTGCGGTTACCCCCGGTTACACCAACTACGTAAGCGATACCTTTAAAGTACCGATGCGACGTGGGGCTGGAACCAATTTTAAAATAAGTCGAATGATGCCTCCTGGTGCTCCCGTTAAAATACTGGAAGCAAACGGGGACGGCTGGGCAAAAGTAGAGTACCGAAAAGGCGGAAAAACCCATATTGGTTGGATGCACACCAGTACCCTACAAAACATGCCCATCGCCAGAGTGCGCTTAGAAAAACAGATCAAAAAAAATACCGCTCTTGAAGAGAAGCTCAATGCATTACAACATGAGCTTAAAACCCTTAAAGAGCGCCATGAAGAGACCAATCAAGAATTATCCAGCGTCAAGCAAGAGAAATTTGAACTTAATCAAGCCCTCACTCGTCTAAAATCCATCTCCAGTAACGCTGTCGAACTGGATGAACAGAATCAACAAATGAAACAACGTTTGTCTACCTTAGAAGATCAAAATGCGATTATGAGAGAGCAAATTGATCAATCTGAAGATGCCATCAAGCGTCAATGGTTCTTAACAGGCGGGGGGGTACTTTTATTTGGGTTACTCTTAGGCCGATTCTTTCGAATTCCTGCTAAGCGTAAGAAGTGGGGGGAGATTTAAACCCCCTTCTTTTAACACGATAGAAAATGTAAAAAAGGCGCTATTTACAGCGCCTTTTTTATTCGTTTATTCTTTCGTATAAAGGCCTCTATACCTTTTTTCGTGCAATAAATGCTTGTGTCAGTGTACCTGAATCTAAATACTCCAACTCGCCACCGAGAGGGATACCTTGTGCTAACCGTGTGGTTAATATACCAAATGAATCGGCTAATTGCTGAATGTAATACGCGGTCGCTTCACCTTCCACGGTTGGATTGGTGGCGATAATGAGTTCGGTGATCTCTTTACGAGCCAATCGCTCTTCCAATAAATCCAATCCTAATGCAGCAGGGCCAATTCCATCAATAGGTGACAAATGCCCCATAAGTACAAAATATTTGCCTTTAAACACGCCTGATTGTTCAATTACGGACACATCCGTAGGGCTTTCGACAATGCACAGTTCACTTGCATTACGCTGTGTAGATAAACAAAAAGAACAGGTACTTTCTTCTGTTAACGTGCGACATTGTGCACAGTGGCCTACTTCTGCAATCGCCTTCGATAAGGTTTGAGATAATTTCTCCCCCCCCTCTTTATTGCGCTCCAAAATAAAATAGGCCATGCGTTGAGCCGATTTAGGGCCCACGCCGGGTAAAATACGAAAGGCTTCAATCAGCTCTTGAATTAACGGACTTTTCACAAAATATATTCAATGCCTTAAAACGGCATTTTCATCCCTTCAGGCAACTCTATTCCCGCCGTCAATCCGCCCATTTTCTCTTTTGACACATTTTCTACATTACGTACCGCACTGTTTACGGCGGCAGCAAACAGGTCTTCTAACATCTCTTTATCGTCCATTAAACTATCATCAATGGTGACTTTTACCAATTCATGCTTACCGGTCATCAGCACTTTGACCATACCGCCGCCCGACTCACCCGTCACTTCCATCTTGGCAATCTCTTCTTGCGCCGCTTGCATGTTTTTTTGCATCTCTTGCGCCTGTTGCATTAGATTGCCTAATCCGCCTTTTCCACCAAACATAGTGTTGTTCCTCTTTGAGATTATTCATTATTATTTATTTAAGAGACCTTTGCACGAAAGGATTCACGGATAAAAAAGGCTAAAATATGCCTGATTTTCGTTGAAAACCTTGCGAATAGCTAGCTATTCCCTGCGTTTTCCGCCTCAATCAGTCAAATTTTATCTCTTTTTTCTCGCGCGCCCCTTTCATGCAAAGGTCTCATTAAATAGGTTGAATGCTTTCTGCGACAATATCCATTCCCAACGTTTGGGTTATGTTTTGCACATATTCATCTTGCTGAATCGCTTGAACCGCCTCTCGTTGCCTTATTTCGGCCTGCTGTTTTTCATATTTAACTGGGGTAAAGTGTTGTTGAGACGACACAAATTCCAGTTGAAAATGCTCACCAAAGTGCTGTTTAACCACGGTTGAAAACTGTTCCAGTGCCTGAGTTTGCCTTGAATAATTTTGCTCGGGGTCAATGCTCAGTTGCATTTGAGTCGTGGATAACGAAACCAATACGGAATTACGCGCCACTTCCGCCGCCATACCCTTCAGCGGCAACTGTGCAATAAGATCCAACCATGGTGCAATATTGTCACTCTTTTCGGCCGAAGTTTCAACGGGGTTGATTGCAAGTGTATTTTGCTCTAAAACCGTTTTTGCTACTGAGCTCTGTTCAGCCTCTCTGCTTACCAGCGCCTCTTTTGTCTCATTACGTATTGAATGATGAACAACCTCCGATCTTGTCGGCGCGGCCACTTTGATTGAAGCGCTGGGCGACGCTGGTTTTAATGGCGCTTTTTCGCCCGCATTAAGCTTTCCCCGCGACTGTTGCAACCTCGCTTTAATTTTCTCTAAATGATCTGATGTTCCAGAAATAGCTGAATTCGCGTGCTCTTTTAACGCAGGAGAAACCACTGGCATAGCCTCTACAGAGGACGATTTCTGTGCTGAATAAGGCTCGGTTGTTTCCTGTACATTAGGCTGTTCTGTTTGAGATACCGAATAGGACTCACGATTTGGTTCTGCCTGCTTCTCTGCCTTTTGGGTCATTAAAGAGCGCGCAGAAGCCAAGCCGTCCAGAGCGTTTAAAGCAGGCTTTTCAGCGGGTAAATTTTCTCCCCCCCCTTGTTCAGAAGGAGACTGAGCCACCACGCCTTGTTGTGCCGGCTGAAACGCCAACATACGAATGAGCGCCATTTCAAAGCCAATTCGAACATCTGGGGCTAACAACATATCCTGTTTTGCCAATAACGCCACTTGATACAATAACTGAACCCGCTCGGGCGAAATATTTTCTGCAAGCGTTTGAATACTCTCCTCTGGCAGAGTAGACAGCGCAGTGCTGTCGCCAAAGACTTGACGGTAGGACAGAGCGTGCAATATCTCAATCAACTGCGCCAATAAGGCTTGATAATTTACCCCCATCACGGCCAGTTGTTGAATGGTCTGTTTCAATTGCTCGGCATCATCACTTGCTAACGCATTTAAAATCGCCATGCTGTATTGTTGATCGACCCAACCCAACATGGTTTGCACCGCATCAAACTGAACCTCTCCCGCACCATAGGCAATCGCTTGATCCAATAAACTCAAGGCGTCTCGTACCGAACCATCGGCGGCTTTAGAAATTAAACCCAACGCGCCTTTATCAAACGACAATTCCTCTTGTTCCATCACAAACTCAAGATGATTTTGAAGCTGTGGCAAGGTTAAACGCATTAAGTTAAATTGCAAACAACGCGATAAGACGGTAATAGGAAGTTTATGGGGATCGGTGGTAGCCAATAAAAATTTAACATGTTCGGGAGGCTCTTCCAGCGTTTTTAACAGGGCGTTAAAACTGCTTTTAGACAACATGTGTACTTCATCAATCAAGTAAACCTTATAACGCCCTTGCGTGGGCGCAAACTGCACGTTATCTAAAATCTCACGCGTGTCATCCACTTTGGTACGAGAGGCGGCATCCACTTCAATTAAATCAATAAAACGCCCTTCATCAATGGAACGACACACATCGCAGACACCGCAAGGTTTAGAAGAAACCCCCTGCTCGCAATTTAACGCTTTTGCAAAAATACGTGCAATCGTGGTTTTTCCCACGCCACGTGTGCCGGTAAACAGATACGCATGATGCAATCGCTGTTGATCCAATGCATTGG
>JAKITH010000111.1 GCA_021648185.1 Thiomicrorhabdus sp.
TTGGCCAGACAGAGAAGTGACCACATCGCCCGGTTTTATCGCATTGCCTGATGGCATGTTTTCGGTGGCCGGAATCACGCCCACTACATTAATATTGGGTTTCAGTTCGCCCAGAGCTTTAAACACGCCTAATACGGTGGCGGCACCGCCCATGTCGTACTTCATCTCATCCATTGCCGCGCCGGGCTTAAGAGAGATGCCACCGGTATCAAAGGTCACGCCTTTACCGACGAGAGCAATCGGAGCCTGATTTTTCTCCCCCCCCTTATAAGACAAACAGATCATTTTGGGTGGGGTATCGCCCCCTTGTGCCACTGACATAAATGAGCCCATGCCCATTTTAATCATCTCTTCGCGGTCTAAAATATTGACCTCATAGCCGTAATCATTCCCCAGTTCAATGGCGGTTTCAGCCAGAAAGGCAGGGGTACAGAAGTTACTGGGCATATTGGCCAGCTCTTGAGTTAGAGCCATGCCAATGGCGCTGGCTTGACCTTGCGCTACCGCTTGGGTTCTTTCATCGGTTGATTCGCAAGGGTAGCTTATTTGTTCCAGTTTGGGCTCTTTGGGCGAATGGTCTTCGCCACGGCTCTCATGGCTGTAGTCGTAAAAACTGTGTTGCAGGGCTTGGGTATTGTGGCAAATAGCCCAGGTTAAATCGTGTTGAGGGGGGGGGGATAAAATTAAGGCGTTCAAAACATGCGTTGCGCCTGAATGGTCTAAGGCGCTGGCGGCACTGTTTAGGGCACTTAAGTAGCCTTTAACGGTCAGTTTTTCAGCCTCGCCCATGCCGACTAAAAGCACACGTTGCGTGGTTAGGTTGGCAGGCTGTATCAGCAATAAAGTGCTGGCGAGTTTGCCTGAAAAGTCACTGGATTGGTGCAGTTGTTGTACCAATTCGCTTAAAGCGGTTTGGTCGGGTAAGTCTTGGACATTAGAGTGGAGCTCGCCTTGGTCGTTAACGGGAAGTATTAACGTGTCGATGTCGTTAAGGTGGGTGTTAAAGGTAAATTGAATGTGTTTCATCTAAAGGTCTCGTATAATGATTGTTTTTGACTAATGGTCGCTATTTTAACGTGACTGGAGAGCTTTTTGCGAATTCTCGATAAATACCTTCTCAAAGAACTGCTTAAAACCTTTTTGGCGGTGCTTACCGTGCTGTTGCTGATTACCTTTGGGTCAGAGGCCACGCAGTTATTGGCGATGGCAGTGGAAGGCAAAATTCCCTCTTCCATTGTCTTTCAGGTGTTACTGCTTAAAATTCCTCCCGCGTTAGAGGTCATATTGCCCTTAGTCGCGTTATTGAGCGTTATGCTGGCGATGGGACGACTCTACCAAGATCAAGAGATGGTGGTGTTGACCAGTTGTGGCGTGTCGCCTCAGTATTTTCAAAAAATCATGCTGGTTTTTTTACTGCCCATTGCCGTTATTACGGGGTGGATTTCGTTAGTGGTCACGCCGTGGAGCTATCAAGCCGAGCGATTGTTAGTAAGTGAAGCACAAACGGCGACCCCCGTTTCAGGATTGGTGGCAGGGCGCTTTAACCCCCTGCCGAATAACCAAGGGGTGTTTTACACCAAGTCCATTTCAGCGGAAGGCGAACTGGCTAATATATGGATTCAACGAGCCACCGCAGAGGATGATACGATTTTGATCGCACCGCAAGGGCGTTTTCAATGGCAGGGGGGGCAACTAATTTTGGTGTTGGAGTCGGGGGTGAGTTATCAGGGAATGCACGGCTATCAAAATGCTGAGCAGTCTATTGTGGTACAAAAATTTGAACGGATGGAGCTGTTGATTCCCGAGCTTTCATCCAAACCTCCTCGTCCTGCTAAGTACGAAGTGACCAGCGCGGAGCTATGGGGCAGTGATGATTTGCAACACCAAGCGTTGTTGCAATGGCGTTTAGTCACCCCGTTTGGTATTTTAGTGCTAGGGTTGATTGGGCTTAAAATGAGCAAAACAGGCCCCAGAGAGGGACGGTTTGCTAAGATATTTTTAGCCTTAGTGTTGTACATTGTCTATAACCAGTTTTTGGTCATGGGGCGTGATGGCATCGCCGATGGTACTTGGTCAAACTGGATTGGCTTGTGGCCGATTCCGTTGGTGTTTTTACTTTTTGCCTTAGTGGATCGGGATGCGTTAAAAAATCGATTGACTCAACTAAGGGGGGGGAGAAAAATTCCAAACGGTGAATTACGATGAATCGTATTGAACGTTATTTAGCACGAGTGGTGGTCAGTTACACCCTGTTAGTGATGGTCGTATTGCTGGTAATCTTTGGTTTTTTTGAGTTTATGAACCAAGTCTCTAAATTAACCGATACCTATACGCTTGGCAAAGGCACGTTATACACCTTATTAAAACTCCCCGTTTACAGTTATGAAATTTTTCCGATTGTACTGGTGATTGGTACGTTGATGGGATTAGGCAGCTTGGCCAATCAGTCGGAGTTGACGGTATTAAGAGTCACGGGTTGGTCGATTAAACGCATTTTATGGGCAGTGTTAAAAACCGCTTTAATCATGTGGTTGGTGATTGCGATGATTGGCGAATGGGTTGCACCCAGCAGTGAAGCCTATGCCAAAAAACTGCGAGCCGAAGCGTTAAACCAAAGCTTTTCGATTGGCTCGGGCAGTGGTTTATGGGTCAAAGAGGCTAATCGTTACATTCACGTTAATCGTGTCATTTCGAGTTCTCAATTGCGGGACATTACTATTTATGAGTTAGATTCGGGTGCATTAAGTAAATTGATTCAAGTGAAAGAGGCGCATTATCAGGACAAGGCGTGGCAGTTTCGTCAAGCCGTGGAGCAACGTATTCAATTTAAAGAACCCTCTTTCACTCTGTCCAATACGCCCTTACCGCCACAACTGTCGGTGAGCTTAGAGCGATTAGAGACCTTGCAAATGTCGTTTCCATTAACGCCCGAAGCGTTGCAAAATCTAGACATCGAAACCCGTTACTTAAGCTTGGTGGATTTGCACCAATACATTCAGTTTTTGCAGGCCAATGATTTGGACACCGGCGCGTATCAGCTGGAGTTTTGGCGCAAAGTATCCATGCCCTTGTTGGTGATTGCGATGATTGCGATTGTGTTCCCGCTTATTTTTGGCTCCATTCGTCAAGTTAGCATGGGGCAACGGGTCTTTTTAGGCGTGTTGTTGGGCATGGGGTTTCACCTGTTAAACCAGCTGGTGGGTAACTTAACGGTGGTGTACCACTGGCCAGTGGTATTGGGCGCATTCTTGCCTGCGTTGCTGTTACTTGTGATTGCAATGATTTGGCTGCAACGGGTGCGCTAAAAAGCAAACATCTCTTGTAAGGTTGAGCACAGTTCAATTTGCGTTTTTTCAGAGATACTTCCGAGTTTTTTGATTAATCTCGATTTATCGATGGCACGTACTTGGTCTAATAATATTAACCCAGATTTACCTTTAAACGTACAGTTAACACGCCCAGGAAATGCAAATCCTTTGGTGGTCATTGGCGCCATCAATGCGGTGGAAAGTGCAGACATTTCGTTAGGAGAGATAATAATACAAGGGCGTGTTTTATTAATTTCTTTTCCTTTGGTTGGGTTTAAGTCCACAAGCCAAACATCAAACCTTTTGACGGAGTGCATTACCACGTTAACTCATCATCAGAATCAAGCGGTAAATCTAACCATTCATCATCAAGCGTGTTTGCATTATGGGCAGCCAGAGATAACTCAATAGCTTCTTTCCAGCCGTTTCTGACACTGTATTGAGGAGAAACAAGTAACCCCCCCTTTACAAGCTGTAGTTTAAGCTCTTTTCCCTCTAAATGTGCTTGCTCCACCAACGGCTTAGGAATTCGAATTCCTTGAGAATTTCCAATTTTTACTAAATGAGCCATATTGTTTTTCCCTGTGAGGGTTAATCTCAATAGTAATTATAATGTAATTACTAAGGCTTTGCTATAGTCTTGCTTGCCAAGGCGAGGCTGGGGTCTATTCTGCCACCAACTGCTTCATTCGATACACGCCTTTTTCTCCCCCCAGTGTCTTCGCTAAAAAAGGCAAGCTCTCTTCCATCGCTTGCCATAACGTCCAAGGTGGGTTAATTACAATCATGCCGCTGGAGGTCATGCCTCGTTCAGAGGTGTCGGCTTGCAACCCCAGTTCAAACACTTGAATGTTTCGAATACCACTGTGTTGCAACGCGTGTAACATCTTATCAATGGTGCTTCGTTTTACCACGGGGTACCAAATGGCGTAAGTGCCTGTGGCAAATCGTTTATGGCTGGCGATGAGTACTTCAACCACGCGTTCGTAGTCTTGTTTTACTTCATAAGGCGGGTCAATCAGCACCAAACCACGGCGCTCTTTGGGCGGCATGGTGGCGATGGCGGTTTGAAATCCGTCTTGATGAAACTGCTTGATACGACGATCTTGTT
>JAKITH010000112.1 GCA_021648185.1 Thiomicrorhabdus sp.
CCGGAATCCTCAAAAAAGGCTCTGTGATGAGTATCAGCATCCCTGCGAAAAAGCACTTCATTTTTTATCAAGCAGAACGTCGAGCACAGGCAACCCGCTACTGGCAGCGAGCTTTCGTGTTCAAGTTGAGGGTTGAAATTTTCATTTAGATTTTGACTAGAGGCGAGTAGCGGGTTGCTCTGCTGCGTTTTGTTCTGTCATTCTTTTGCTCGCTTGAGAAGCTTATTGGCTAAAGAGTCCAAACCAGAACCTAGTATCGTCCGCCCCACAACTAGTTCCAATTCGATATCAGATTTTTCCCAAGTCTTCTCTACGTAGCGTGGATCTTTCACGGTTATAGACTTTGTGCTAAAACGCGGAATCACAACGTTTCCTGCGTTGTCCGTTCGCTCGTGTTGGTCACCGCTATTGGTATGAACGATTAGAGCCGCAAAAGGAAGGCTGTGTCCATCCTCCGCCACAAAGGTCACTTTACGATTAAGTAACTTTGGTGCGACCACGAACCATCCAATCACACCGATGAGAAGCAGAAGAGTCACGATGCCACCAATTGCTGATCCAGGGGATTTTGGTTCGACCTTCTTACGCTCGATTCGTCCTAGGCTAAATCCCGAGACGAAAATACAAATTACTACTTCGATACCAGCTGCAATCAAATTGATGAGCGGCACAAATGTAATAGCGACTCCTTCTACGAAGAGTCCGAAAAGCGGCGCGAATAGAGCGATGATTGCGTCGATGATCATTTATTAGACATAACGTAGAGCTCACCCAGCACTGAGCTGGCGACGGGCTTTGACGAAGGAGTTAGTGGTTAAAGTCATGTGGATTTTTAACAGGGAAGCGGCTCAGTGCTTGGTGTGCAGCGTTTTGTTAGAGGCTTATTCGTCGTAAAACTCTTCGATTAGCTGGATTGCCATATCATGAAACCCCACTTCAGAGTCATGGTAATGAAAGGTGTCTCCGTCATCGGAAACAAAGCACACCGCCATAATGTGCTCTTTTCCATCTTCGTCAATGGCAGCACCCGATGAATCTAATAACCCTCCTAATAGCGTTACTATTTCTTCGCAGACCTCTTCTCTGTCGGCGCAATCTTTGACTTTGCCTTTCAGAGCATTGTCTACGATTTTTATAATTTCAAGGGTTCCGTTTTTTACTCCATCATAATAATCAGGAGAGTTTTCGATTAGTTTCATAGTAATTTATTTTTCTCTAACGTTTGAATGTAGTCGATCCTCTGCCAGGGGGCGAAGGTGACTTACAGGGAATGGTAAAGAATTAAAAATAAAATCACAACTCAAAACGGGCAGAGGATTGACTACCATGATTTGTTCTGCTGGTTTCGATCATGAGATGTTTGGCCATGCGATAAAAGAGAAAGCTCCGAGGAAGACCGTTGCCGCCAAACAGAATTTTGCAAATCTTGAGTTCTTCTTCCATTGCAAGACGACAGTGATCAGCATCACTGGAAAACAGCCAGCGTAAATGTACGCCAAAGTAAAAAAAGCTCCGTCAGGAAATGTAAATTCTGGTCCAGCGATAAATGCAGCAAACACGAAAAAAGAAAGAAAGGCGGCCCAGTAAATTAGAATAGCTACGCTCAGTTTTTTGATTGCCAGAAACATGTAATTTTTGAGCAGAACGTCAAGTCACACCGCATCCCTGAGTGGGAGCGCGCGTTGATCAAATGGTTGATGGTTAAAATTAGTGTAAATCATGACTACGGGGCGGCTCAGGGATTAGGTGCTGGCTCTTGTTCGCTATTGGTTTACGGTTTGCAGTATAATTTTGGGTGCGCTTGCTGAGGGAAATATAACCAAAAAACACTCTGGATTCTGTGAGCTACCTTGTGCGTGCCATCTCCAATTTATTTTGCAGCGAACGTCGAGCACAGGCAACCCGCTACTGGCAGCGAGCTTTCGTGTTCAAGTTGAGGGTTAAAGTTTTCATTTAGATTTTGACTGGAGGCGAGTAGCGGGTTGCTCTGCTGCGTTTTGTTCTGCCTATAGTGCGTCTTTATATATTTCTGATACATACGAAATGTATTCTTTGTTTAATGCTTCATCGAAATTTAAATTTCCGCCTTCATCATCCCGGATAAAGCTAACATGCTGAAACTTCCATGCTCCATCCTTGAGCTCATAAGATAACATGAAATTCATGTTTATACTTTCTCCTATTTTATTTTTGATCAGGTAACCAACCAAGCCAGCACCATTAATATTTTCTGAAGAAAGTCTAATGGTGTCACTTTTTGTGTCGCTTTTAAACGACCAGCCGATGCGTTCCATCGAAATTGAAGGATGCGCATCGAGCTTTTCGAAAATCTCAATTAACTCTCCATCTTTAGGATGTCTAAGAGCTGGCAACTTGGAAGGGCTAGAAAAATTACCACAACCTGATAGTGCAACAGCGAAGAGTAGCGCTAGCGGGAGGATGTATTTCATTTTAAGCAGAACGTCAAAGGACTGGAACCCGCTACTGGGAGCGATCATCGACGAAGGGGTTAGTGGTTAAAGTTATCATAAATCTCGACTACGGTGCGGTAGCGGGTTGCCCAGCTCCGCCTTGTTCTCTTTAGGCTATATGCAAACTGTTGCGGAACAATGCGAACTCGTTTTGAGAAGTGTCGCCTGAATATGGCGAATCGTAAAGGTGTATAGTATAAATCGAACCCTTATGATGAATTACAAACACCTCATCATCTATCATCACAGAAACCAAATCCTCATGTTCAAACAAAAACTTTGACTTACAGCTTGTCATAATACAATCCGATCTTTCAATGAATTTAGGAGGGGCTGTGCATTCAAAATCGGTAAGAACTGATGAAAATCCAGATATTGCATCACTTGTCAAATCTAGCAAATTTGAATAATCACAAAGTGAACTGTCTGCATCCTTAAAAAAGGTTATAGAGGGTGAAAATCTTTTTCGAGTGTCTCCTACAATAGGATACTTGCTTAGCGTGGCCATGAGTCCTTGAGACAACTCCTCCAAGGCATGTTCATCATCCCTAAATCTCTCAGCCAACTGTTGTCCTCCTAACAAATCACTAAAATCTTCCCTGAAAGCCTCTAAATACCATCCAGTAGGAATCTTGAATCCAAATCCTAACTTCTGATCAATAAAATGTGTTGTGGAAGAAAAGGCATTTGGAAAAGAATCAATATGGGCTCCTGCTATGGCAGAACCTATAAACTTAAGAAAATGTCTACGTCCTATGAGCATCTTGATTATTTCCAGAGAACGTCGAGCACAGGCAACCCGCTACTGGCATCGAGATTTTGTGTTCAAGTTAAGGGTTAAAGTTTTCATTTAGATTTCGACTGGGCGCGAGTAGCGGGTTGCTCTGCTGCGTCTTGTTATCTCCCGGTCGTTTCTAGCGCGTTGATCCCCGCTTCGATGGCATCCAATCCCTGATAGAATGCATCTATCTCATCCATGTAAACAAGCGAAAAATCATGTGAACGTGAAAAAGAGAAGTCGTCGATCACCTCCCCTGTGCTTCGCAACGCTCTTAAACAATTGAGGCGAAAGAGGCGACACAACTCCTCAAATGATCCATCTGCCGATTCTCCGAAAACAATTTCATTGAACGGTTCCGAAAAAGGCTCAAAAAGATGGCCGCATGAATCTTCGCCCAAGCGCTCGTCTATATAGGTGAGCTTCCAATCGGGTAACCACCATTCGGCATCTCCGCTTCGCTCTGATACCGTGTTGGCGCTGACGTAAACCAAACCCTGCTCGATACCGCCCTCGATTCCAAATCCGTAAATCACTTCATCCGGATTATTGGCGTCCAGATAAGCGAGGCTCCTTGCGCAGACTTCTTTTACTGCAGATTCGAACGCACTCCAATCGATTTCAGAAGGTTTCATTTCTTGAGATAACGTAGAGGCTAGCTGATCCTCTGCGGAAGCGAGCGCAACTTGGCGGATAAGGTATCAAAGTTAGAATGGAATGACAACTGAAAACGGGCAGAGGATTAGCTGAGCCGTTTTGTTCGGTCATTCTTCCCCCCACCGTCCAAATCGCGCGACTCCCTCCTTCATGTAGTTCAGTGACCAGGTAAGATCCATGTTCACCGCTTGGAACGGTGCTTCGGAAAAGAAAGATTCTGGATTCTGGAGAATATCAATCCACATTACCTTCTTCGGAAGACTCCAACTCGGGTCGAAGCACAAAACCTCAGCACTTTCTTCGACACCCTTCGAACGAAGCCAATCGAGCAATTTCTTTCTGTATATATCGCTTTCTAATGAGACGTA
This sequence comes from Thiomicrorhabdus sp., assembly GCA_021648185.1. The sequence goes on from JAKITH010000112.1 coordinate 4,275, forward strand.
TACCCATTCATTGGTAACAGTTTAGCTGTTTTCGCCCTCTAATTGCTCGGTTCCATGGGAGTTCAATTATTTTTCTTGCTTTATAGCGGTTTGTGCTGTTTCATTCAGGCGTATTAGAACGCCTGAATGAAATCTAAATA
>JAKITH010000113.1 GCA_021648185.1 Thiomicrorhabdus sp.
TTATGAAGATCGAAGAAAGAAACTTAAATGCGAAATACTTTGTAAATGCAAAGCTTGGTCGAGCTAGTGAACTAAATGAAGAAGAATTTCCTGAGTTTGTTTCAGGAACTGAAATTAATAAGCTTCTTACTGATCTTATAGAAGTTCATGCAAAAGGTTTTAGAGGGGTAGTTCTTACAGCAATTGTTGGTATGAAGTTTAATAGTGAATATGACCCACTAAATGATTTCTATGGCTGCAACCCACGAGCAATTTTTGAGGAAGGCATATGGTATGCTCTAACTGAAAATTCAATACCTTGTGGTAAATCAGACCCACTAAATGTAGCTAAAAATATATCTCAGTTAGATGAATCTTGGGCTAAAGGCCGTAGGCCACAAAAATCAGCTATAGCTGCGGTTAAATTCCTTCGGAAATTAGTGAAATCTAAAGGGGTAAAAAGAGAAAAGCTTATTGATTATTTCTTTTTTAGGTTATTCAAATATGCTCAAACTCTTAGCAATTACGAAATTGTGCCAGCCGAATCTAAGGGGATATCTAATCGTCAGGTAGCTAAAAAGTTAAACCAATTTATGCTTGCATTTCCCGAGTCTGGCAACATTCCTCAGGTTTTAATAGCAAATTTAATTGCTATGCTTTTCACTTCTTCAGAAATTGAGGTCAAAGGTGGCGGGGAAAGTGTATTTGGGACAAATACAACTTCAAAAAAACCGGCTGATATTTGGCTTGAGATGGCTGGTCAACCTCTCAATTTGTATGAAATTACGGTTAAAAAAGTAAATTACAAAAGACTGGATGATTGTATTTCTGCTCTTCGTGATCTTGATTGTTTGACTAAGCCGGTAACATTTATATGTCGGATGCCTGAAGATGTGAACGAGATAAATGTTGAAGATGGTTTCTTAAATTATAAAGGAAAGAGATTTGACTTCGTTGATATTCAATATTTTATTATTTCAGTAGCATGTTTACTAAGACCAGAGCAATTGGGTGTTGTGGTATCTGAATTAGAAAAATTTGTTTCTGATGTTAATATTTCTTTCAAAACTAAGGAAGGATGGAATAGCATTTTTACAAGCGACAGCTAACAACAACATACAACGGATTTGCGTAAGCTTGGTTTGGCTGTGTTATTCGCTATGCTCAGTTTAACACAGCCAAACCAAGCTTACGCAAACGCGCTGATGTAGGACGTTAGGCTCGTGAAAAAGTAATTCATATAAATGAGGAAGTATTTGAAATGAAAGAAACACTTTTTCTATATATTGATATTCTTGGCTTCTCCGGAACGTGTCAACCTCATATGGACAGTTATTTTATAGTTAACTTATATTTGCCGCCAACGACACACGGCTTATTATGTCGCAGTAGCGACTTATCAACCGCTTCATTCCCCTCATCATTCACTCGCTTAATCCCGATGTTCTATGCCTATCGCCGTTTATGGCGACAAGTTGACTGACATCACCCAAAAACGTAGTTAGTGTTTAGTTTCCGCTAACATAACCAGCAGCCGTCAATGTGGGGAAGTTCACCTTATCACTTACCCCCAATTCGCTGGCCTCTTCGGCCGTCAGCGGGTTGATCGCGACGAATTCAGGTGGCATTTTCACCTGTGGACGACCTTTGACAAAACGCTCAGGGTTGGTCTCAAAGCGTGCATCTAATGCCCGTTGCTTCTGTTTTGCGACGTCACGATAGCGACCGGTGAAGACTTGCTCTGGTGTAAAACCTGCCAGACCACTGTGGTGGTGCTTGAAGTTGTACCAATCGAAATAGTCCTCACACCATCGCTGTGCGTGCGCTTGGCTATCAAACCGACCCGGGTAATCAGGCTGGTATTTCTGGGTTTTAAACTGGCTCTCACTGAACGGGTTGTCATTACTCACCCGCGGCCGGCTGTGACTGCAGGTGATGTCCAATGCGTTCATATTCTCCAGGTAACCATGGGCAGTCATCGGTGACCCTCTATCTTGATGCAGCGTCAATTGACCTTCGATGATTCGATAACGTGTCGTGGCCTCGTTCATGAGTTGTTGCGCTAAGGCACTGTTTTCTTTGGTTGATAGCATCCAAGCAACAACAAATCGACTGTACAGGTCGAGCACAACGTACAGCGACAAGTAGATACGTCGACAGATCAGTGGCAATTTGGTGATATCCCACGTCCAAACTTCATTGGGTTTGCGAGCCAATAAACGCGGGACAGCGTGATGTTGCGCAGGACGCTGAGGTCGTCGCTCACCATTTTCACCGACCTGGCGAAGCAAGCGATGCATTGTGCTGATTGAACACAAGTATTGGTCTTTTTCTAGCAAGCGTTGATAGACCTCCGCCGGTGGCTGATCTCGATAGGGTTCACTGTGCAGCGTCTTTATGACATGCGTGCGTTCTTGAGGGCTCAGCGCCCTGGGCTGGGTAGCAGCTTTACGTGATCGCCGAGGGGCGATGTCGTTATTCATCCGTTTACGCCACGCATAGAGGCTACTGCGATTGATACCGAGTGCCTGGCAGGCAATGCTCAGCGGCAGGCGCTCTGGGCGATGGTCAATGATCGTTTTCACGCATTGCTCCCACTGCGCAAATGATCGAGCATCGATAAGGCTTTTTTTTGGAGCGCCAGGCAGTCGTTAGCGATCTCGAGTTCACGTGTTAATGTCGCATTGTCTTTGTTAAGTTGCGCTATTTGACGTTGCTCGGGTGTGTGATCATTCACCGGTCCCGGCGCACTCTTTTTTAGCCCTTCAAACCCGTGTTCAGCGTATTCTCGACGCCAATCGGCCAGTTGGTTGCTGTAGAGGTTTTCTCGACGTAACAGGGCGCCAAGTTCGCCATGTTTGCAGGCATTGGCCTCGGTGATTATGCGCATTTTATATTCAGCTGTAAATTTTCGTCGTGTACGTTTTTCCAGCGCTGGATTCGGCGTCACTTGGTTGTCGGGTAGTGCTATTTGTGGTTTTGGCATCTGCTTCATCATCCTATTTTCGTAACCCTGAAATATATGTTATCTCATGCAGTGACTGTATGGGACCATGTTGACACACAGGGACCCCATGTCCGCTAAAATGAAACAAGTTATTGAAAACATAAAAGCGTTATCCTCTGATGAAAAGGCGCTAATCGCTCACTGCTTAATCTCATCACTTGAAACTAAACAAGATGATAATGTCGAAGAGGCTTGGGCAGAACTTGCCGAGTTACGTTTTTCAGAACTGACATCTGGCGCAGTTCAAGGCGTTAGCTGGGAAAGTATAAAGAAAAATATTAAAGGTTAAAATTTTGCGTTTAATATTCCATCAAAATGTTGAATCAGAAATATCAACTTCCTTTAACTGGTATCAAGAACAAGCCAGAGGCTTAGGCGATGATTTTTTAACTGAATTGGAATTATCTTATACGGCGATTTGTGAACTTCCAAATACGTAGCCTAAATTCAAGAAAGGCTTCCGAAGATTCTTACTGAGTAGATTTCCATATTCAGTCATTTATCGATCAGATGGAAAAACAGTCTATGTAGTGGCGATAATGCACAATAGTAGAAAGCCAGGATACTGGATAAATCGTACATCTTAACCAGTCAGGTAGGGTGCATTCCATGCACCATAACAATGCTGGCAACAGTAACATTGCCGAATATGAAGTAAATACGTAGTAATAATGGATGAGTTTTTGGTGCGTCAAACGCACCCTACTTGACTATTTCTTAACGAATTAAATTTATGATCAAATAAATCAATGGCATCCAAACTGTAGTGCTTGGTTTTATAGCGTTTTCCATCAGCCGCAGTATGTTCCAAAATGGAACATACTGCGCTCTGGCTTAACTCTTTGCTTTTAAAGATATTCCCCAAATGCTTAGTAACGGCTGGTCGTTGAGTACCAAATAGCTCGGCCAATTGAGCCTGAGTTAACCACAAAGATTCACCCTCAAGTCGAACTTCAACTTCTCGGTTTTCACTTTGGTAAATTAGCATTTCATTCTTCATGTCAAGCTTTCCTTGCCAGCTTGCTCAGGAGGAAGCCAGTTTCTTACGTCTATTTTTCCGGTGACGGCGGCGGAGATTAGAGCGGTTCGGCGTTCTTGAAAATATAATATTTGTTCATCTGCTAGTTTCATGAGTTTTGAAAATTTTAATAACTTTGCATCAATAAAATCTGCTATATCTATTTGCTCTTTAACACTAGGTACTACTAAGGATCCGCCAAACAATAACTTACCGAATTTTTATTTGAAAGGTAATATCTGGTAATTCCACTCGCCATGAAATTCGTTACGCTTTATTTGCACCTCGGCAAGTAGATCGTCGCTAATTTTCCTCGCTTTTTCATATAGGCTTTTGTCTAGCCAGGCATGAACTTCCAACCCT